>CALWOS010000015.1 GCA_944383185.1 uncultured Oscillospiraceae bacterium | reverse complement strand
CCCCTCCGCCGGCGTGGGCGACGAGGGCGGCTACGCCCCCGACCTGGCCAGCGACGAGGACGCGCTGAAGGCGCTGGTTACCGCCATTGAGAAGGCCGGTTACAAGCCCGGCGAGGACTTCCGCATCGCCATGGATCCGGCGGTAAGCGAGTGGTTCCACGCCGAGGACGGCTGCTACCACCTGCCCAAGCGCGGCACCGTCATGACCCGCCAGGAGATGGTGGACATGTGGGTGGGCTTCTGCGACAAGTATCCCATCATCTCCATTGAGGACGGCATGGCCGAAGACGACTGGGAGGGCTGGAAGATGCTCACCGACGCCCTGGGCAGCCGCATCCAGCTGGTGGGCGATGACCTGTTTGTCACCAATACCCAGCGCCTGAAGAAGGGTATCGAGCTGGGCGTGGCCAACGCCATCCTCATCAAGGTCAACCAGATCGGCACCCTCACCGAGACCCTGGACGCCATCCAGATGGCCCACCGGGCCGGCTACACCGCCGTGGTGAGCCACCGCTCCGGCGAGACTGAGGACACCACCATCGCGGACATCTCCGTGGCCGTGAACGCCGGGCAGATCAAGACCGGCGCTCCCAGCCGCACGGACCGGGTGGCCAAGTACAACCAGCTCCTGCGCATTGAAGAGGAGCTCTTCGACGTGGCCCAGTACCCCGGCATGGACGCCTTCTTCTCCATCCGGTAAATCGGCCCTCCCGGCGCAGGGGCTGCGACCCACCTTCACCTTCGGAGAATTCGCGGCTTACGGCCGCGAACGAAATGAAACCTATTTTCGGCGGCGGCATGTACGTCGCCGAAAATACTTCTCACGGAGCGCGCGTCGAATAGGCCGCCTTTTGGCGGGCAACCGAGGCGCGAAGCGGAGTGTTCTTTCCTCTGTTAAAAAGGCCAGGAGCCTTTTTGACAGCCGGAGCGCCGGGAGAGCCGATTCGGCTTTCCCGGCGCTTTTCTATTGCAATTCTCCGCTCCGGTATGTATCATGGAAAGAGACAAAGATAAGGAGCGTGGCTGCGCTATGGAAAAGATTTTTGCTCCCGGGGAGATCCTGGTCCCCCAGGGAGTGGATATGGAAAAATGGAGCGTGGTGGCCTGCGACCAGTACACCTCCCAGCCGGAGTACTGGGACGCAGTGGAGCGGGAGGTGGGAGACGCCCCCTCCGCCCTGCGCCTGATCCTGCCGGAGGCCCGCCTGGGGCACACGGATCAGGAGATGGCGGCAAAGGGCGCCTGGGCCGCCATGGAGGCCTATCTCCAGGCGGGGATTCTCAAACCTTTGACGGACAGCTTTATCCTGGTGCGGCGGAAGCTGCGCTCCGGTGCCGTGCGCCTGGGGCTTATGGGGCTGATCGACCTGGAGCAGTATGACTACCACCTGGGGAGCAGCGCCCCCATCCGGGCCACGGAGGGCACCGTGGAGGAGCGCCTGCCTCCCCGGGTCGCCGTGCGCGCCGGGGCAAGCTTGGAGCTGCCCCATGTGGTCCTCTTTCTGGATGACCCGGAAAGGAGCGTGGTAGAACCCCTCTATGAAAAGCGGGAGGAGCTGGAAAAGCTCTATGACTTCTCCCTGATGCAGCGCAGCGGCGCTGTGGCCGGCTGGCGGGTGATGGGGCAGGCCGCCCGGGAGACGGAGGCGGCCCTTGCCGCCCTCTTCGCCCGGCAGAGCCGGGAACTCCCCGCGGGTGCGGCGCCGCTGTGCTGCACTGTGGGCGACGGCAACCACAGCCTGGCCGCCGCCAAGGCCTGCTGGAAACAGCGGAAGGCCGCTCTCACCCCGGCGGAGGCCGCGGTGTGCCCGGCCCGGTGGAGCTTGGTGGAACTGGTGAACATCCACGACGGCGGTGTGGCCTTCGCCCCCATCCACCGCCTGGTGGCCGGCGGGGGCGGGGATTTCCTCTCCTGGTTTCGTAGCCGTCTGGAAGCCGGAGCAGGCGCGGGCTATTCTCTGACCTTAGCCGCAGGAGAGGCCCGGCGGGAAATCGCGGTTTCCGCCTCCTCCATGGGCGCCCTGATTGCCCGGGTGGAGGCGTTGTGCCAGGAGTATATCGGCACGTTCGGCGGCAGCCTGGACTATATCCATGGGGAGGCGGAGGCCCTTGCCCTGGCCCGCAGACCGGGCGGCGGCGCGGTGCTTTTGCCTACTCTGGAAAAAGGCGAGCTCTTCTCCTCCGTGTCCCGCACCGGCCCCTTCCCCCGGAAGAGCTTCTCCGTGGGCCACGCCGAGGACAAGCGCTTCTACCTGGAGGTCCACCGCATCCGCTGAAAAGCCTCTATATGGAGAAAGGCGGCCAGACAATTGCCTCTTGTCACCTGAGTTCGTTAAAAACCATGAAATGGACTTTTTGACAGACTGAAGGCAGCCGGACATTTCGTCCGGCTGCCTTTTACTGCATGTGCTCCTGGGCGAAATCGTCCATCACCGGGACGCCCATGGGCTTGTCCCGACGGTGGCGCGGATCCCAGTCCCCGGTGGGGAAAAGGGCCAGGCCCGTGGCGTCAAAGCGGTGGCACAGGCGGCTCTCCGGGTCCAGGCGCACGTTGATATCCCAGGAATCTTGTTCCTTGGGGTTTGGGGATGCTTTCATTTGCGTTCACCTCCTGGATACAGTTTTCCTCCCTTTGCCACGATCATGCGTTTCCCCGCGGCGTGACTTCACTTTTCCTCAAATTTGTGATATACTTTCCAGAGAACAGCACACCAGATAACGGAGGCAGACAGATATGCCCTTCACAGAAAGAACCCTGGAATTTCTTTTTGAAAACCGTGTCCGGGACAGCAAGAGTTGGTTTGAAGAAAACCGGGCGGAGTATGAGAATGTGGTGCTCCAGCCCCTGCGGGAGCTGGTAACGGAGTTGACGCCCCAGATGCTGGCCCTGGACAGCCAGATCATCTGCGAACCCAAGGTGGGCCGCAGCATTTCCCGGATTTACCGGGATACCCGCTTTTCCAAGGACAAATCCACGTTCCGGGACGTGATGTGGTGCACGTTCAAGCGGCGCAGCCAGCTCTACTGGGGCCCGCCGGGCTTTTTCTTTGAGCTCTCTCCCCGGGGCCTGCGCTGGGGCTGCGGGTACTATCAGTGCAGCCCGGACACCATGGCCGCAGCCCGGGAACTGATGCTTGCTGGGGACCGGAGCTTTCAAAAGGCCCGCTGGGCGCTGGAAAAGCTGCCCCAGTACCAGATGGAGGATGCCCGTTACCGCCGCAGCCGCTATCCCGGCCAGCCGGAGGCGTTGCGCCGCTGGCTGGATTTGAAGAACCTCTGCGCCCTGGCGGGGAGCACGGATATGGACCTGCTCTTCTCCCCGGCGCTGCCCCAATGGCTGGGAGAGGAACTCGCCGGACTCAAGCCCTTTTACGACTTCTGCCTCCGGGCGGAGAGCCGCCGGGAACACCCTGGAAATGCAGATTGACTTGGGCGGTGGGAAAGAATACAATGAATAGCGCCATGCGTATGGGAAAACTTTCCGGGAAAGGGGGCGCGGCCATGGACGGGCTGGGAGACTATTTTCCCTTTTGGAACGCGCTGACAAAAGCGCAGCGGGACCGGCTTGCTGCCGCGGCGCGGGAGCGCGGGTATTCCAAGGGCGCGATGCTCCACCGGGGCGGCGCGGACTGCCTGGGGCTGCTGGTGGTGCTCTCGGGCCGGCTCCGGGCCTATGTGATCTCCGAGGAGGGGCGGGAGCTGACGCTGTATCGCCTCCTGGAGCGGGATGTATGCCTGCTGTCCGCGGCGTGCATGCTCCGGGGACTGCGTTTTGACGTGATGGTGTCTGCGGAGGCGGACAGCCGGGTGCTCCACATCCCCGCAGAGGTGTTCCGGGAAGTCATGGAGGAGTCCGCCCCTGTGGCAAACTATGTGAATGCTCTCATCGCCGAGAGATTTTCCGACGTGATGTGGCTCATGGACCAGGTTTTGAACAAAAAGCTGGACGCCCGGCTGGCGGCGGTGCTCCTGGAGGAGCGCGCCCTCCAGGGAAGCGGCCAGCTCTCCCTCACCCATGAGCAGCTGGGCGGACACCTGGGCAGCCCCCGGGAGGTGGTCACCCGGATGCTCCGGTATTTCCAGGAAGAGGGCTTGGTGGAGCTGGGCCGGGGCAGGCTCCGCATTCTGGACCTGCCGGGGCTGGAAGCTTTGGCAGAGGGCAGCCTGCGCTGAAAAAGGGGCCTTTGCACCTCTTAGGCTTAGGCACAAAGGCCATGGCATTTTGACAGAAAAATCTATTTTTCCACTTTTTTGCGTGCTGCGTGACATAGTCACGGTAAGGGGCGAAAAAATGGGGTATACTGCACGCAGAAAACAAAAAAACAAAGCCCCTCTCGCGGGGGGATCAATCAAAAGGAGTGACTACAATGTCCGTGACAGCAGTTGGAAAGCACAATTTCGAGGCGGAAGTCCTCAAGAGCGAAAAGACGGTTTTGGCTGATTTCTGGGCCAGCTGGTGCGGCCCCTGCCGGATGCTCTCTCCCGTGGTGGACGAAATCGCCGAGGAGCACCCGGAGATCAAAGTGGTCAAGATCAATGTGGACGAGCAGCCGGAGCTGGCAGCCCGGTTTGGCGTGATGAGCATCCCCACCCTGGTTGTATTCAAAAACGGGGTGGCGGTGGCCACCTCCGTGGGCGTCCGGCCCAAGGCCGTCATTGAGGACATGGTGAAATGAGCCTGCTGGACCTGCTGCGCCGGCCGGATCTGGGGCAGGGCCTGGCCCGGGCCAGAGGCACGGCGGATGCCGTGCTCCTGGACGTGCGCACGGCGGAGGAGTATGCCGCCGGCCATGTGCCGGGGAGCGTAAACCTGCCCCTGGACCGGCTGGAAGCCATTGCCCTGCCCCGGGAGACGCCTCTGTTTGTCTACTGCTACAGCGGGGCCCGGAGCGGCCAGGCCTGCCGGAAGCTCCAGGCCATGGGCTACCGCTGCGAGAACATCGGCGGCCTTGCCGGTTACCGGGGCAGCCTGGAACGCTGAAGCGGACCCTGCCCGCGTCCATGGCGCGGGAATGTTTTCAAGCGAGGAGGAGCACACTGTGAAAGTTCTGATCATCGGCGGCGTGGCGGGAGGCGCCACGGCTGCGGCGCGGCTCCGCCGTCTGGACGAGTCGGCGGAGATTCTCATCCTGGAGCGCAGCGGTTTCGTGTCCTATGCCAACTGCGGCCTGCCCTATTACATCGGCGGCGTCATCCGCCAGAAGCACCGCCTTACTCTGCAGACCCCGGAGAGCTTTTTCCAGCGCTTCCGCATTGATGTCCGGGTCCGCAACGAGGTCCTGGCCATCCATCCGGCGGAAAAGGCCGTCACCGTCCGGGAACTGGACACCGGGCGGGAGTACCGGGAGAGCTACGACAAGCTCATTCTCTCCCCGGGTGCGCGGCCTGTGCGCCCGGACACTCCGGGGATCGATCTTCCCGAGATCTTCACCCTGCGCACGGTGGAGGACACCTTCCGCATCCGGGAGTACATCGACGAGAAAAAGCCCCGCCGCGCCGTGGTGGTGGGCGGCGGCTTTATCGGCCTGGAGATGGCGGAGAACCTGGTCCAAGCGGGTCTTGCGACCACGCTGCTCCAGCGCAGCGGCCAGGTGATGCCGCCCCTGGACGCGGATATGGCCGCCATGCTCCACAGCCACCTCCGGGAAAAGGGCGTGGACCTGCGCCTCAACACCCCCATTTCCGCCTACTCCAAGGGGGAGGACGGCGTCCACGTCCATCTGAAAAACGGCGGGGAAGTGGTGGCGGATCTGGTGCTTCTGGCCATCGGCGTCACGCCGGAGAGCCATCTGGCCAAAGAGGCGGGCCTCGCCCTGGGCCAGAAGGATTCCATTGTGGTGGACGAACATATGCGTACCTCCCAGCCGGATATCTACGCCGTGGGGGACGCGGTGGAAGTGCGGCATATCGTCTCAGGAAAACCGGCCCTGGTCTCTCTGGCGGGTCCGGCCAACAAACAGGGGCGCATTGCCGCGGACCACATCTGCGGCCGACGCAGCGCGTTCCGGGGCGCCCAGGGCTCTTCCGTACTCCGGCTTTTTGACCTGACCGTTGCGGCCACGGGCCTGAGCGAAAAGGCAGCCAAGGCCGCGGGTGTCGCCTATGACAAGGTGGTCACCTTCTCTCCGGACCACGCGACCTATTATCCCGGCGCTTCCAATATGACCGTGAAGACCCTCTTTGACCCGGAGACCGGGCGTATCCTGGGGGCCCAGATCGTAGGAGGCAATGGCGTGGACAAACGCATCGACGTGCTGGCCACCGCCATCCGCGCCGGCATGACCGGAGCGGACCTGGAGGAGCTGGAGCTGGCCTATGCCCCGCCCTATTCCTCCGCCAAAGACCCGGTGAACATGGCGGGCTTCGTCATCGGGAATGTCCGCAGCGGCCTGGTGCGGCAATACCACTGGCACGATGTGGCGGATCTTCCCCGGGACGGGAGCGTCACCCTTCTGGATACCCAGACGGAAGGGGAGTTCGCGGCGGGCCACATCCCCGGCGCGGTGAATATCCCCGTGGACGAACTCCGGGAGCGCCTGGGCGAGCTGGATCCCAAAAAGCCCGTGTACGTGAACTGCTACAGCGGTCTGCGCAGCTATATCGCCTGCCGCATCCTCGCAGGCCATGGTTTTACCTGCTATAACCTCTCGGGAGGCTACCGCTTTTATGAGGCTGTCCTGGGCCCCATGCCTGTGGACGAGTCCCCCCGCCATCCCTGCGGCGTGAAAATTGACTGAAATGGGATCGGGACACGATGTAAAAAACTGGCCGCCGTTATTCCGGCGGCCGGTTTTTGCGTTTTCCTTCCGGCATTGACATCCTCGGGCCGGATGGTATATGGTATAGGATATCACGACAGGAAAGACCCGACGGCTATGGAGGGCGCGCCCGCTGCGGCGCCGGCCGGTCCGGGCGGTTATGGGGGACAGAGAGGCTTATGAAAAGAGAGACATTCAGCTCCCGGCTGGGGTTTATCCTGGTCTCGGCGGGCTGTGCCATTGGCTTGGGGAACGTGTGGAAGTTCCCCTATATGTGCGGCCAGTACGGCGGCGCGGTGTTCATCCTTTGCTACATTGTGTTTTTGGCGCTGTTCGGCCTGCCCATCATTGTGTGCGAATTTGCCGTGGGGCGGGGCAGCCGGCAGAGCATCGCCACCAGCTTTTCCACCCTGGCGCCCAGGGGCACCCGCTGGGGGCAGATGAGCTATTTCGGCCTGGCGGGCAACTACCTGCTGATGATGTTCTACACCATGGTGGCCGGCTGGCTGGTGTACTACTGCGTGCGCACCTTCGGAGGGGCCTTCAACGGGGCGGATACGGCCCAGGTGGCCGCGGCCTACAGCGGCATGCTCCAGTCTCCGGGGACAATGACCCTGTGGACGGCGGTGGTCTGGGCCCTGTGCCTGGGGGTCTGCGCCCTGGGCCTGGAAAACGGCGTGGAGAAGATCACCAAGGTGATGATGGCCCTGCTGCTGGCGGTGATGGTGCTGCTGGGCATCCGCTCCGTCACCCTCTCCGGCGCCGGAGAGGGCCTGCGCTTCTATCTGGTGCCGGATCTGGAAAAAGTGAAGGAGCAGGGCTTTGCCGCCATCCTCTACGGGGCCATGAACCAGTCTTTCTTTACCCTCAGCGTGGGCATCGGCTCCATGGCCATCTTCGGCAGCTACATGAAAAAGGACCGCTCCATCACCGGGGAGGCCGTGCGGATCATCGCCCTGGACACCTTTGTGGCCCTCACGGCGGGCATCATCGTCATCCCCGCCTGCTTCGCCTTCGGCGTCAGCCAGGACTCCGGCCCCAGCCTGCTGTTCCTCACGCTGCCCAATGTCTTTTCCCAGATGGCCGGGGGCCAGCTCTGGGGCGGGCTCTTTTTCCTCTTTATGTCCTTTGCCGCCCTGTCCACGGTAGTGGCGGTGTATGAAAACATCATCTCCTTCGGCATGGACAAGTGGGGCTGGACCCGGAAGAAGAGCGTGGCCATCAACGGCGCGGCCCTTCTGGTGCTGTCCCTCCCTGCGGTGCTGGGGATGAACGTCTGGTCCGGCATCCAACCCCTGGGCGCCACCAGCAATCTCCGGGAGATGGAGGACTTTATCGTCACCAACAGCCTCCTGCCCCTGGGCAGCGTGGTGTTCGTGCTGTTCTGCGTGCGGAAAAACGGCTGGGGCTGGGACAACTTCCTGCAGGAGGTCAACACCGGCGCCGGACGAAAATTCCCAACCTGGCTTCGGGGTTATATGGGCACGGTGCTGCCTGTGGCGGTGGGCGTGATCTACATCAAGGGCTACTATGACACCATGGTAAACGTGGCCCAGGCCAGCGTGTTTCGGACAGTGCTCTGGGTGCTCTTCGGCGTGTTCATGGTCTGGTTCGTCATCAGCACCGCCTTTTTCCCACACCGTGACAGCCGGTAAATGCGGCCTTGCCGTCTGAGACAGGAAAAAGCCGCTTCGGGAAGGCCATGCGCTGGTCCGGCAGCGGCGGAGTCATCCTACAAAGTGTAGGAAAGACGGGGGGAATTCCGTATACCTTGTCGTATTCCTTTTTTCGAAAAAGTCTGGTATTCTCTTGGTGAAAACATACGAAACGGAGGGAGTCGCGTGATCATAATTGGTGAAAAAATCAATGGCTCTATTCCCGCGGTGGGAGAGGCCATTGCCAAGCGGGACGCCGCGTTTATTCAAAACAGGGTGAAGGCCCAGGAAGCCGGCGGCGCCACCTTTATCGACTGCTGCGCCTCGGTGCCCGAGGCACAGGAAGTGGAGACGCTCAAATGGATGATCGACTGCATCCAGGAAGTGACGGATCTCCCCATTTCTGTGGACAGCCCCAGCGCCGACGTGCTGGTGCAGGCTTACAAATTCTGCAAGCGCCCGGGCCTTTTTAACTCCGTGTCCGGCGAGGGCGACAAGATCGACAAGATCTTCCCCGTGATGGCCCGGCCGGAGAACAAGGGCTGGCAGGCCATCGCGCTTCTCAGTGACGATACCGGCATCCCCAAGAGCGCGGCGGACCGGCTGAAGGTCTTTGACAAGATCATGGCCAAGGCCGAGGAATACGGCATTGCCCACAACCGCATCCACATCGATCCGCTGGTGGAAATGCTCTGCACCTCGGAAAACGGCATCGAGACCAATGTGGAAGTCATCTCCACGGTACGCAAACGGTGCCCCGACATCCACATCACCGCGGCCGTGAGCAATATCTCCTTTAATCTCCCCGTCCGGAAGATGATCAACCTGGGCTTTACGGTCCTGGCTATGAACGCCGGGCTGGACAGCGCCATCCTGGACCCCACCAACCGGGATATGATGGGGCTCATCTATGCCACCGAGGCCCTTCTGGGCCTGGATGACTACTGCATGGAGTACATCAGCGCCTACCGTGAAGGGCGCTTTGGACCGGTCAAGCAGTAAACCGCCGGGCGGCCGGACCGTGGACGCGCCCGTGCCAGAGAGGAAACCCTGAACCGAAAGTCAAACAAATTTTTTAAGGAGGACTTCATTATGAGCAAACTGCAGGAAATTGCCGATACTGTCATCGCCGGTAAGGCCAAGCTGATTGGCGGCCTGGTGCAGGAGGCCCTGGACGAGGGGCTCGGTGCCACCGACATCCTCAACAGCATGATCGGCGCCATGGATGTGGTGGGCGAGCGTTTTAAGAACAACGAGATCTTTGTTCCTGAGATGCTGGTTGCCGCCCGTGCCATGAAGAAGGGCGTTGAGGTTCTCAAGCCCCACCTCGCTACCGGTACCGCCGGCGCAGCCGGCAAGGTGGTCATCGGTACCGTGGCCGGCGACCTCCACGATATCGGCAAGAATCTGGTGGCGATGATGATCGAGAGCGCCGGCTTCGAGGTCATTGACCTGGGCGTGGATGTCCCGGCGGAAAAGTTTGTGGAAACCGTCCGTGCCAAACCCGACACCAAGATCGTGGCCTGCAGCGCCCTGCTGACCACCACTATGCCCGCCCTGCGTGAGACGGTCGCAACCCTGAATGAGCAGGATTTCCGTTCCGGCATCAAAGTCATGGTGGGCGGCGCGCCCATTACCCAGGCTTTTGCCGACGAGATCGGCGCCGACGCCTACACCGCCGACGCGGCCTCCGCCGCACAGAAGGCCAAGGAACTCGCGGCCTGAGCGCCAACGTGACCCGGGCTGTGCGCAGGCGCCGCGGCCCGGGGGCGATTCCCGATTCCCAGAACAAACAGGCCGCCATGCGCGCAGCATGGCGGCCTGCTCTTTAAGCGGCGGATTCTCGCGCTTCGCCCCAATGCCCGCTTGCGGCGGAACGCGGAATGGATTATAATGAAGCTAGACTGTGAACAAGCAAGGGAGCTTGAGCTTATGGAAATGGTCCAGATTTACTTTGTCAGGGAAAATGTTCGGTTCGCCGCCCAGGCCGGCCAGACGCTCCTGGAGGCCCAGGTGGCCGCGGGGCTCCGCCCGGACGCGCCCTGCGGCGGCCAGGGGACCTGCGGCAAATGCCTGGCGGAAATCCGCCGGCCCGGCCGGGGCGTGTGGGAGACCGTAAAGGCCTGCCAGACCCCTCTACGGGAAGATCTGGAGGTGCGCACCATAGACCGGAACCGGGACATGCGGGTGCTCTCGGAGGGCGCCGCGGCGGTAGAGGCGGGGTGCTCCCCCTGGGTGGAGTGCGTGGCGCTCCAGGTCGCTCCCTGCCAGACAGGGGAGAGCGTGGCGGACTGGACCCGGCTTCGGAGCGCGCTGGATGCGTCCCTGGGAAAACGGGAGTGGACCATGGATGTTCCGCTCATGGCCAAGCTGGGCGGGCTGCTGCGAAAAACAGGGGGAAAAATTGTCGCGGCTGTAGCCGGAACACAGGTCCTGGACTTGTGGGAATCCGAACGGACCTGTTATATGGCTGCTTTTGATGTGGGAACCACGTCCATTGCGGGGTATTTGATCAAGGCGGACGATCTCACCGTGTCTGCCAAGGCCGGTATGCTCAATCCCCAGGCCCAGTATGGCGCGGACGTGATCCAGCGGGCCAATTACGCTCTGGAGCACGGGGCTTCCGCTCTGGCCGACTGTGTTCACCAGGCCGTGGACAGCCTCCTGGGCGAACTGTGTTCCCGGGCCGGGGCGGCGCGGGAGATGGTGCTGGCTGTGAGTGTGGTAGGCAATACCTGCATGCACCATTTGTTTTTGGGGATTTCACCGGATTCTCTGGCATTCGCGCCCTATAACCCAACGGTGAGCAACG
>CALWOS010000014.1 GCA_944383185.1 uncultured Oscillospiraceae bacterium | reverse complement strand
AGGAGAAGCCCTTTGTGAAAATCGGCATGGAACTCTACTACGCCGAGGGGCCGGACATCGTCCGGGCCATCAAGGCGCGGGGCCACAAAATCTTCCTGGATTTGAAACTCCACGACATCCCCAACACGGTGAAAAAGGCCATGGCGGTCCTCTCCGCCCTGGACGTGGATCTCACCAACCTCCACGCCGGGGGCACTGCCGCCATGATGGAGGCCGCCCTGGAAGGACTGACCCGGTCTGACGGAACGCGGCCCATGCTCATCGCCGTAACCCAACTCACCAGCACCACCCAGGAGCGGATGCAGCGGGATCTGCTCATTGACCGGCCCCTGGAGGAAGTGGTGCTCCACTACGCGGAGACCGCCAAAAAGTCCGGGTTGGACGGCGTAGTCTGTTCCCCCCTGGAGTCCGGTGTGGTCCATGGCCGTTGCGGCGCGGATTTCCTCACGGTGACGCCGGGGGTGCGCTTCGCCGGCGGGGACGCCGGAGACCAGGCCCGGGTCACCACTCCCGCCCAGGCCAAGGTCCTGGGCTCGGATTACATCGTCATGGGCCGGCCCATCACCGGCAGCACAGACCCGGTTGCCGCCTGGCAGCGGGCCATTTCGGAGTTTGTGGACTGAAAAAGCGGAAAGGAGACAAAGATCATATGGATATGGAACGGCAGATCGCCACGGACCTTTTGGCCATCGGCGCGGTATTCTTTCGCCCGGAGGAGCCTTTCATCTGGGCCAGCGGCATCAAAAGCCCCATCTACTGCGACAACCGCCTGACCCTCACCGCCCCGGAAGTCCGCACCCGGGTGGAGGAAGGGCTGGCGGCGCTTGTCCGCACCCACTATCCCCAGTGTGAAGTGCTTATGGGCACCGCCACGGCGGGCATCGCCCACGCAGCCATCGTAGGGCACCTCATGGGTCTGCCCATGGGCTATGTGCGCTCCGGGGCCAAGGACCATGGCCGGGGCAACCGGATCGAGGGCAAGCTGGAGCCGGGGCAGAAGGTCGTGGTGGTGGAGGACCTGATCTCCACTGCGGGCAGCTCTGTGGAGACCGTCACCGCCCTTCGGGAAGCCGGGGCGGAGGTGCTGGGGATTGTGAGCATCTTCACCTACGGCATGGATAAGGCCGCCCGGCGCCTTGCCGAAGCCGGAGTGAAAAACCACAGTCTCTCCAATTTCGACGCCGCCGTGGCCGTGGCCGCGGAGACCGGCTATATCCGTCCGGAAGATCAGGCCAAGCTCCTGGCGTTCCGGGCAAATCCCAGCGACGAGAGCTGGATCGGAGGTGTCCGGGCATGAAACATCTCATCGACATCATGGAGCTGACCACGGAGGAGATCAACGAGCTGATCGCCACCGCCGAGGACATCATGGCAAACCCCGACAAATACTGCGAGGCCTGCAAGCGCAAAAAACTGGCCACCCTCTTTTATGAGCCTTCCACCCGGACCCGCCTGAGTTTCGAGGCTGCCATGCTGGAACTGGGCGGCAGCGTCCTGGGCTTTTCCGAGGCCTCCAGCAGCTCTGTGTCCAAGGGCGAGAGCGTGGCGGATACCGCACGGACCGTGAGCTGCTACGCCGACATCATCGCCATGCGTCACCCCAAGGAGGGCGCGCCCCTGGTGGCTTCCAAATTCGCCACGGTGCCGGTGATCAACGCCGGGGACGGCGGCCACAACCACCCCACTCAGACCCTGACGGACCTCCTGACCATCAAGCGGGAAAAAGGCCGGCTCAGCCGCCTCACCATCGGCTGCTGCGGCGATTTGAAATTTGGCCGCACGGTCCACTCCCTGATCTTCGCCATGAGCCGCTACCCGGAGGTGGACTTCATCCTCATCTCCCCGGAGGAGCTGCGTATTCCCGAGCATGTGCGCGGCGAATGCTTGGATAAAACCGGCATCCCCTACCAGGAAACCACCTCCCTGGAGGACGCCATGCCCAAGCTGGACATCTTGTACATGACCCGGGTGCAGCGGGAGCGCTTCTTCAACGAGCAGGATTATATCCGCCTGAAAGACAGCTACATCCTCACCCCGGACAAGCTTGGAAACGCCCGGAAGGATCTGTCCATCCTTCATCCCCTGCCCCGGGTCAACGAGATCTCCACCGCCATCGACACCGACCCCCGGGCCTGCTATTTCCGCCAGGCGCTTTGCGGCAAGTATATCCGCATGGCGCTGATCTTGAAGCTTCTGGAGGTGCGCGTATGATCATCGGAACCATCGTAAACGGCATTGTCATCGACCATATCCCCGCAGGCCACGGCATGGAGCTCTACCGCTATCTGAACCTGGACCGGCTGGAGTGCGAAGTGGCCCTGATCAAAAACGCCGCCAGCACCAAGCGGACAAAAAAAGACATCCTCAAAATCAACGAGGTAATCGACCTCAATTTCGACATCCTGGGCTACATCGACCCCCGGATCACCGTGAATATCATCCAGGGGGGCGAGCGGGTGAAGAAGCTCCATCCCCCCCTGCCCAAGCAGATCACCAACATCATCCGATGCAAAAATCCCCGGTGCATCACCTCCATCGAGCAGGACCTGCCCCATGTGTTCCGTCTGACCGATGAGGAAAAAGGCGTCTACCGCTGCATCTACTGTGACACGAAGGCCAAATAATTTGCGCAAATGCCACGAAAATCCGCTCCCTTGCCCCCAAACTTTCGGTGTGTCTCCCGTTTGACGGGGCCAGGGCGCTATGATACACTTATTTTATCGTCATCCAAAAATGAAAACGCCGCCCGTAACTGACGGAAGCATGTGGAGCACCACAAAAGGAGCGGGCCGGCGGGGGAAGGCGGGACACGCTCCCCCCTTCCGCGTCATGCCGACCGTCTGGGCAGTCCTATACACTGCAATGGAATAGGACTGCCCAGTTACATTTTCCCCTTCCCCGGCACATCCCGGGGAACGGGCCAAGGGAGGAATTACCATGAAAAAAGTCGCTGTCATCCTGGGCAGCGCCAGCGATCTGCCTGTGGTGGAAAAGGCCATCGCCACGTTGGAGGAATATGGCGTGCCCACAGAGGTCCACGTCTACTCCGCCCACCGCACCCCCGAGGAGGCCCGGGAGTTTGCCCTGGGCGCCCGGAAAAACGGCTTCGGCGCGATCATCGCCGCGGCGGGTATGGCCGCCCACCTGGCCGGGGCGCTGTGCGCCCACACCACATTGCCGGTGATCGGCATCCCCATCGCCTCCGGCAAGCTCAGCGGCATGGACGCCCTACTGGCCACCGTGCAGATGCCCAGCGGCCTGCCCGTGGCCACCGTGGCCATAGACGGAGCCAAGAACGCCGCCCTCCTGGCCATCCAGATCCTGGCGGTCACGGATGCGGCCCTGGAAGAGAAGCTCCAGGCGGCGCGGGAGAAAAACACCCGGGAGGTGCTGGAAAAAAGCGCCCAGCTGGAAGCCCGATTCAACCACAATTGACCCACTTTTTTAGGAAAGAAGGTACATTCCCATGGAAAAACGCCAGCAGCTGTACGAGGGCAAGGCCAAGAAGGTCTACGCCACCGATGACGAGCAGCTTTGCATCGTCTCC
>CALWOS010000013.1 GCA_944383185.1 uncultured Oscillospiraceae bacterium | reverse complement strand
TTGACAGATATCCGAAAACGGATATAATATATACGAAATCGGATATTGAGGAGGCCGTGATGTCCTACAGAAACAGCGAAAGTGCAAGAGCCTACGCCTATTTGTCCGCGGAGATCACCTCATTATATCACGAGGCTGCCGTGAAAATGGGCATTTCTGATACTGTCCTAAACGTCCTGTACGTACTCTGGGAAAAGGAGGGGCAATGCCTCCAGAGCGACATATTCAGGCTGACAGGGATCAGCCGGCAGACCATCAATTCGGCAATCCGCAAACTGGAGCGAGACGGGATCGTCTATCTGCAGCGGGGAGAAGGCCGGAATACGCTGGTGTGTTTGACCGAGAAAGGGAGAGATTTTTCCAGCAAAAAAATGCTCCCGCTATTTCAAATGGAAGACAAAATATGGGACAGGTGGACGGCGGATGCGCAGGAAGCGTATATTCTGTTTACGCAGACATACCGGGACTTGTTGAAAAAGCACCTGCGTGAGGATTGGTGATCCCTTCCGCCTCCACGGGCGAAGGAGACTTTATGAACAGAGAAAACAAGCGAAAACAGTACGAAAAAGGATATTATAAAACCCATGGATGCAGCGACAGCTTCACCTGCAAAGTGTGCGGCAGGCTGGTTGTCTCCGCCGGGGCGGGAAGCGGCCACAGAAACCACTGCCCAAACTGCCTTTCCAGCTTGCATCTGGACCGGGAACCCGGGGACCGGGAGGCAGACTGCGGCGGGATTATGGATCCCGTTGGCGTTTGGGTCAGGAAAAATGGAGAGTGGGCGATTATCCACCGGTGCAGAAGATGCGGCCATCTCAGCTCCAACCGTGTGGCGGCAGACGATAACCCGATGAAGCTCATGTCCATTGCCATGCGGCCCCTCTCCCAGCCGCCATTTCCGCTGGAAAAAATCGAGGAAATGACGGCTCTTATGGGCGGAGACGGGCAGATATCCTACGGATAAAACAATACCGCTACTATGGCAATACCCCCTGACGCGGGCGCTTCGCCCGCCTCAGGGGGTACTTGGCCGCCGCCCGCTTTATCGAGCTAACTCGCCAGCGGCGGGCAGGCGCTGAAAAAAGCCGCGGCAGACGCGCCTCAGTTCTTTTGGGACGCGACCAGGTCGTCGCCGATCTTATACACGTCCCCGGCGCCCACAGTGAGGATGATATCCCCGGGGGCGGCGGTAAAGCGCAGGCTCTTTTCCAATTCTTCGAAGTTATCAAAAAAAAGGCTGTTGGGAATCTCCCGGCTCAGGTCCGCGGAGCTGATGCCTACGGTGTTCTGCTCCCGGGCGGCGTAAATTTCCGCCAAATACGTGACGGTGGGGCGGCGGAGCTGTTCCACAAAGTCCTGGAACAGGGCCTGGGTCCGGGAATAGGTGTGCGGTTGGAAAACCACAATGACCCGGTTGTAGCCCAGCGGCATCACCGCATCCAAAAGCGCTTTGAGTTCCCCGGGGTGGTGGGCGTAGTCAT
Source organism: uncultured Oscillospiraceae bacterium (assembly GCA_944383185.1). Lineage (GTDB taxonomy): Bacteria > Bacillota > Clostridia > Oscillospirales > Oscillospiraceae > CALWOS01. Next base: position 24,579 of record CALWOS010000013.1, on the reverse strand, counting down.
CGTAGACGTCCGCACCCCGGAACTTGCCCTTGTACTCGAAGCGGCGGCCAGCTCCGGTGAAAGCCGCGAGGCCATACTGTACCGCCACCGGGCTGATGCCCAGGCAAATGGCGGCGGCGGTGGCCGCCAGGGCGTTCTTCACGTTGTGCATCCCCGGCACGCGAAGGCTCACATGGGTGAAAAACCGGCCTCGGCAATAGACGTCAAACTCCGTCTGGGCGCCTTTGCACACCAGGTTTTGGGGATAGACGCAGGACTGCTCCGTCAGCCCAAAGGTGAACAGCTCCCGCCCCAGGGGCCGGAGGGCATCCTGGGTGTTGGCGTCATCCCCGTTACAGACGATATGCCCGTCCAGGGGCACCAGGGCCGCAAATTTCCGGAAGCTCGCCTCCACATCCGCCAGGTCCTTGAAAAAGTCCAGATGATCCGGCTCAATGTTCAGAATCACCGCGATGGTGGGGGAAAAATTCAGGAAGGAGTTATAGTATTCGCAGCTCTCCATGACGATGGTATTGCCCCGGCCCACACGATGCCCGGCGTGGAGCAGCGGCAGCGTGCCGCCGATCATCACCGTGGGGTCCTTGTCCGCGGCGATGAGGATGTGCGTGCACATGGAGGTCGTAGTGGTTTTGCCATGGGTCCCGGCAATGCACAGGGCGTTCCGGTAATCCCGCATGATGGCGCCCCAGGCCTGGGTCCGCTCAAACACCGGAATATCCCTCTGATGGGCCGCCATCACTTCCGGGTTGTCGTCGTGGACGGCGGCGGTGCGTACCACAAAGTCCGTTTCGGGGGGGATATTGCCGGCGTTGTGGCCGATGTGGACGGTAATGCCCAAGCTGCGCAGATGCTCCACGGTATCGCTCATCTGCATATCCGAGCCGGAGATCACCAGGCCCATGCCTTGGAGCACTTCCGCCAGAGGGGACATGGAGACGCCGCCGATGCCAATGAGGTAGCCGTGGCGGCCGGCGTGCATATACGGTTCAAAGCCAGTCATATAAGACGCTCCCATTCTCATGGTTGTATTTTTTTCCAAATGCCATTATAATCGAATCGTATTGGAATTACAAGTTCTTTTCCCGCCACTGACAGTGTTGCGGCGGCCACCCCACGGAAAACAGGAGGCAGCGCATGGAGCCCTGGCACATCCCGGCGTATATCGCCGCCATCTGCGCCCGGCTGGAGCAGTCGGGCCATCCCGCCTATCTGGTAGGGGGCTGTGTGCGGGACCTGTTTCTGGGCCGCCGGCCACGGGACTGGGATCTCGCCAGCGCCGCCGCGCCGGAGGAAGTCCTCTCCCTTTTTCCCCGGAGCGAGGCCACCGGCCTGCACCACGGCACCGTCACTGTCCATTGGGGCCCCGGCAAAGCGGAACACACCACCTTCCGCCGGGAGGGGGCCTATTCCGACCACCGCCGGCCGGACCAGGTGGCATTTGTGGAGGACTTGGAAACAGATCTTGCCCGACGGGATTTCACCATCAACGCCATGGCCTTGCGCGCCGGCGTGGTGGCAGACCCTTTTGGGGGCCTCCGGGATCTGGAGTGCGGGCTCATCCGCACGGTTGGCGAGGCGGAACGCCGCTTTTCCGAGGACGCCTTGCGCATGTTCCGGGCCTATCGTTTCGCCGGGCGCTTCGGCTTTTCCCTCCAGATGGAGACGGAGGCCGCAATCTACCGCTGCGCCCCCTGGGCTGGGGCGCTGGCCCAAGAGCGGGTTTACGCCGAGCTGAGCGGCATCCTGGAAGGGCCGGGCCCGGACTGCTTCTGGGATGCCGCGGACGCCGGTCTCCTGGGCGCCCGGCTGCAAGCCGCCCCGCCCCTGCCCCGGCCCGGCCGGTCCCTTCGGAGCCTGCCCCGGCGCTGCCGCTGGCCCGCAGCAGCAGCGTGGCTGGCCCGGCAGGGGTATGTCCAGAGCCCGGAGGCCTTTCTCCGGGGCTTCCGCCCGCCGGAGCGGCTGTGCCGCCTGTGGAGCGAGAGCGCCGCCCTCGCCCTTGCCGGCGTGCCGGAAACGGAGCTGGAGTGGAAGCGCCACATCTCCCAAAAGGGCTGGGACGCTGCGTGGACCAGCGCCCGGCTTGCCGCCTTTCTGGGACAGGCGGGCGCCCTGGCCGCCTTGCGGCGTATCCGCCGTTCCGGAGACTGCCTTTTTCCCCGGGAGCTGGCCCTCTCCGGCGGGGACCTGGCCGCCTGTGGTCTCCAGGGAGCGGAGATTCGCACGGCGCTGGACCGGCTTTTGGACCATGTACTGGCCTGCCCTGAGGACAATGACCGGAATGTTCTTTTGGCCCTTCTGGGCCTCGAGAAACTCTGAGGAGGAACAGCCATGCAGATCTATAACGATACATTTCTCTCCTGCAACCGCAGGACAAAAATCCACACCATGACTTGGCAGCCGGACACCGGCGTACCGGTCCGCGGGATCGTGATGCTGTCCCACGGCGTGGCGGAACATGTCCGGCGGTATGAGGACTTTGCCGCCTTCCTGACCCGGCACGGCTTTCTGGTGGCGGGTAACGACCACATCGGCCATGGGGAAAGCGTGGAGGGCGTAGGCCTCGGGAGCTTCGGACTCACCGGCGGCTGGGCGGTCGCTGTGGGGGATATGCACCAGTTCCACACCCAGCTTCTGGAGCGGTACCCCCGGCTCCCCTGCTTCCTGTTCGGGCACAGCATGGGAAGCTTTCTCAGCCGCACTTATATCATCCGTTACCGCCTGGGCCTGGACGGCGTAATCTTCAGCGGTACCGGGCACCAGAGCCGCGCTGTGGTCAACCTGGGGAAAGCAGCGGCAGAGCGAGTGCTCAAACGCCGCGGCGCAGCCTATCAGAGCCCGTTTTTGAACAAGCTGGCCTTCGGCAGCTATAACAAGGGCTTTGCCGGGCGTACCTTGTTCGACTGGCTCAGCCGGGACGAAGCGGAGGTGGACCGGTATATGGAAGATCCCCTGTGCGGCTTTGTCCCGGCAGCCAGCGTTTTCGCGGAGATGATGAAAGGCATCGCCTACATCACCAATCCCCAGAACCAGCAGCGCATGCGCAAGGACCTGCCGGTGCTCTTCCTCTCCGGGGACGCGGACCCTGTGGGGGAAAATGGGCGCGGCGTCATGCGGGCCTACCGGAGCTTCCTGGACGTGGGAATGGAGGACGTGTCCCTGAAGCTCTACCACGAGGGCCGCCATGAGATGCTTCATGAGCGCAACAAGGCGGAAGTCTACGCCGACATCCTCTCCTGGCTGGAGGGGAAGCTGGAACAGGCAGAGGCATAACGTCCGGCCTTCATCCAGCAAAGAAATACCAGCTCCTGCCGGTATGGTTCCGGCAGGGGCTGGTTTTGTTTTTCCCACCAGGAGGCAGGCTTATTCGTCGAAAAGAGGCGTGCTGAAATAGCGCTCCGCCGTATCCGGCAGGACGGTGACCACTGTCTTGCCCGGCCCAAGCTTCCGCGCCAGGGTCAGGGCCGCGGCCACGTTGGTCCCGCTGGAGATGCCGCACATAAGCCCTTCCTTCCGGGCCAGGTCCCGGGCCGTACGGATCGCCTCGTCATCGCTGACGATGTAGATGTGGCTGTAGATTTCCCGGTTCAGGTTTTTCGGGATCAACCCGTCTCCAATGCCCATCTGCAGATGGGTGCCGATATTGCCTCCGGCCAGGATGGCGGCGTTTTCCGGCTCCACCGCCCAGATTTCAATATCCGGGTTCAGGGCCTTGAGGGTTTCGCCGATGCCGGAGATCGTGCCGCCGGTGCCAACGCCGGAGCAAAAGCCATGAATGGGGCCTGCCACCTGCTCCAGAATCTCCAGGGCGGTGTGGTGCTTGTGCACCAGGGGGTTATTGGGGTTTTCAAACTGCTGCGGAATGTAGACCCTGGAATCCTCTTCCGCCATGCGCTTGGCGGTGTTGAGGCACTCCTCAATGCACTCCCCGATATTCCCGGCGTCGTGGATCAGGACTACTTCCGCGCCGTAGTGCTTGACCAGTTTCCGCCGTTCCTCACTCACGGAGTCCGGCATGATGATGACGGTACGGTAGCCCTTTACCGCGCCGATGAGGGCAAGGCCGATGCCCTGGTTGCCGCTGGTAGGCTCCACAATAATGGAATCCGGGCCGATGCGGCCCTCATCCTCCGCCGCCTGGATCATGTTCATGGCGGTGCGGGTCTTGATGGAGCCGCCCACATTGAGTCCCTCGTATTTTACCAGGACGCGAGCCATTCCCGGCTCTGTCATCCGGGAGAGCTGGATCATGGGGGTATTGCCCATTGCCTCCAGCACGTTTTGATAGATCATTCCTGTCACCTGCTGCTTTTCAAAATTGCATATTATTCTATCACGGAGGCTTTGTCCCTGTCAACGCGGACAGGGGCGTATTTTTTACGGCAAGGCAATCCCCGGAGCGGATTCGCTCCGGGGATTGCAAATGACTTTATTATTTCATTTCCAAGGTGATACGCTGGGCGGGAACCAGGATGCCCGCTTTGCGCAGGGCCCGTTCCCCCGCTTCCACAAGGTCGTGGTATACTGTCCAATAGTCCTCCGTGGCGCACCAGAAGCGGCAGGCAAACACCAGGAATCCCTCCCCATGGCGAATCATACGGCAGAAGGGCGGCGGCTCGCTATGTACCAGAGCATGGTTCCGCGCTGTCTCCAGAAGAAGCTCTGTCACCTCGTCCAGATCCGCCTCCGCAGCGGTGCGGAACTCCAGGTCCACCCGGCGCTCCGGGCTTGCAGAATAGTTCACCACGGCGGCGTTGGTGAGAGTGCCGTTGGGCAGCGTCACGACGCGCTTGTCCGCCATCTCCAAAATCGTATAGAGGATCGTAATATCCTTCACTGTACCCTCCTGGCCGCTGGCCTGGATGTAGTCCCCCACGGAGAAGGGTTTGAAAATCAGGATCATGATGCCTCCGGCCAAATTGCTGAGGGAACCCTGGAGCGCGAGTCCCACTGCCACGCCGCAGGAAGCCAGCACCGTGACAAAGGACGCCATGGGCACGCCCAGCACGCCGGCCGCCGCCAAAACCACCAACACCCGCAGCGCGATGCCGGAGAAGCTGGTCAGGAAGCTCCGGACGCTCTTGTCCAGATGCCGGAGCAGCTTCCCCTGCTCCAAAAGGCGCAGCACCTTCCGCACCAGGAACAGCCCCACCGCCAGAATCAGTGCGGCATACAGGATCTTGAGTCCAGCTGTGGTCAGGAGTGCCGCCGCACTGTTGAAAAAAGTCTCCCAGTTCATATCTCTCTTGGTTGTCCTTTCCTGCCCTTCCGGCAGCGTCAGCCCTTCATCTGCCGGCGGCGGGCCAGATTGATCATGCCGTCGGGCATGTCGTTCAGGGCGGGCAGGAGCTTGCCCAGGCCATAGGCCGCGCAGGCAACGGCGTCGTCCACCAGCGTGGCCGCGATGCCCGTGCGGCTCTCCATGAGTTTGTCCAGCCCCCAGAGCATGCTGCCGCCGCCGGAGAGAATAAAGCCATTTTCCGAGATGTCCGCCACCAGCTCCGGGGGCGTGCGCTCCAGCACCATGTGCACCGCCTCCAGAATCTGCTCCACCGGTTCCTCCAGGGCCTCCAGCAGGTCCGAGGAACTCACCGTGACGCTCTTGGGCAGACCGGTCATCAGGCAGCGGCCCTTGACCTCCTCAAAGCCCACGTCCGTCCGGGGGTACACGCAGCCGATGGTCAGCTTCAGCTCCTCCGCCGTCCGGGCGCCAATGAGGACATTGTGCTTGCGTCGTATGTATTTTACGATCGCATCGTCGAAGCTGCCGCCGGCTGTCTTGATGGACTCGCATTCCACCACGCCGTTGAGAGAGACTACCGCCACTTCCGTTGTCCCGCCGCCGATATCCACCACCAGGTGGCCGTCCGGCTTGCTCACGTCCACGCCCGCGCCCATGGCGGTGGCCACGGCGGACTCCACCAGGTAAACCCGCCGGGCGCCGGCTTCCAAGAGGGCGTCGATGGTGGCCCGCTCCTCCACGCCGGTGATGCTGCTGGGCACGGCCACGGCGATCCGGGGCTTGAAGAGGCTGAAGGAGGTCACACGGGCGATGAGCTCCCGCATCATGCGGCTGGTCATGTCGTAGTCCGACACCACGCCGTTTACAATGGGATGGATGGCCACGATGTTGGCCGGGGTACGGCCCAGCATTTTCTGAGCGTCCTCTCCCACTTTCAGCAGCCGGCCGTTGGTCTTGTCCACCGCCACCAGGGTAGGCTCCCGCAGGGCGATGCCCTTGCCCCGGACATAGAGCTGGGTGGTGGAGGTGCCCATATCAATGGCGATATCCTTTTCAAAAAACATCATAATGCTTCACCTCATTTGGCTTCCTGTGCGGCAGGTCCTAGGAATATTCTTCCGGTTTTTTCAATTTTTAATCCCGTCTCCTGGCAACTGCCGCGCAAATCACATCTTTTGCCCCGGCAGTGCGCAGTACGCGGGCGCATTCGCTGAGGGTGGAGCCCGTGGTGACAATGTCGTCCAGGAGCAGGACGCGCCGGCCAGTCACCGCCTCGGGACTGCACGCCTCATAGGCATCCAGAACATTGGCCCGGCGCTTTTCTGCCGCGCCGGTCCGGGACTGGGGCGGCGTGTGGCGGACCTTCCGGAGCAGGGGCTCCGGGGCACAGTCCAGCGCCCTCCCAACAGCCTGGGCCAGGAGGAAGCACTGGTCATAGCCCCGCTTCCGCAGGCGTTTCCGGCTCAGGGGCACCCAGCTCAGGCAGTCGAAAGCGAGTTCCGCCTCCCGGATACACGCGGCCACCATGGGCCCATAGCTCCAGGCGTACTCCCGGCGGTTTGCAAACTTAAACCGCCGGAGGGAGTCCCGGACGCGGTCCTCATAGTACAGCGGCGCCACGCAGACAGACACATAGGGGAAGCGCTGCCGCCCCGCATTTTCCGTCCGTGGCAGCGCCTTTTCACACCGCGAACACACCGGCGGCTCCCCGTCCTCCAAAAGCCGGTGACAAAACACGCACTTTGGGGGATACAGCAGCCGCAGCAGCCCGTCCAGAAAGGCGTTCACAGCGCCGCCACCGCCCCTTCGTTCAGCCGCCAGCGCAGCCCGGTGTAGCGCCCGGCCTGGCGCTGGGAGGCCACCATGCGCGCCGCGGTCTCCTCCTCCCCCACCAGGATCAGCAGCTCCCGGGCCCGGGTGACCCCGGTATACAGCAGCGCGCGGCTGATCAGGGCGGGTGGCAGTTTGCCCAAGGCCAGGATCACGGCCCGGTACTCGCTGCCCTGGGCCTTATGTACCGTAATGGCGTAGGCGTGTTCCAGTTCGTAGAGCATGTCCGGCGTGTACTGGGCCAGCCGTCCGTCGAAGTCCACGGTAAGGCGCTCGCTCCTGGGGTCCAGGGCGCGGATAACGCCGATGTCCCCGTTAAAGATGCCGGTGCCCTTCACCAGCAGGGGCTTCCCGGACGCGTCCGTCATCCCGGGAACGGGAAAGGGCGCCTGCCAGGGGATGTCATAGTTGTTGCGCACCTGCATGACCCGGTCCCCCACCCGGAAGACCCGGTCCCCAAATAGGCGCTCCCCTTTTTCCTCCGATTTGGGGTTGAGGGCGTTTTGGAGCAGGGCGTTCAGATTTCCGGTGCCCGCCTCATACAGGCGGGTGGGCGAGAGCACCTGGATGTCCTCGGGCGGGATGCCCATTTTCCCCGGCAGGCGGTCCCGGCACAGCCCCACGATGGTGTCAGGGATGTCCCGGGGCTTCCGGCGGAGAAAAAAGAGGTCGCCCGTGTTTTCCCGCAGGGGCGGCATCTCGCCGCGGTTGATCTGGTGGGCGCAGAGGATGATGCGGCTGCCGGCGCTCTGGCGGAAAATCTCCGTCAGGGCCACCGTCTCCGCCACGCCGCTGCGGATGAGTTCCTGGAAAAAGTTCCCAGGGCCTACAGAGGGGAGCTGGTCCCCATCCCCCACCAGCACCAGTTTGGCCTCCGGCGGCATGGCGCGGAGCAGCGCGGAGATGAGCAGGATATCCACCATGGAGCACTCGTCTAAAATCACGGCGTCGCACTCCAGAGGCTCGTCCTCGTCCTTGGTAAACACGACCCCCGCGCCGTCTTCCCGGATGCTGGCGCCCAGGAGCCGGTGCACCGTATAGGCCTCGCAGCCGGTGAGTTCCGTCATGCGCTTGGCGGCCCGCCCTGTGGGGGCGCAGAGGATGGTGTTGCGGCCCTGGCGGTGGAACATGGTCAAAATGCCCCGGAGTGTGGTGGTCTTTCCAGTGCCTGGGCCGCCGGTAAGCACCAGGAGCTGCCGGCTGGCGGCCAGGGCCAGGGCCCGCTCCTGGAGGGGGGAGTACCGGATGCCCGTCTCCCCCGCCGCGCGTGCCAGGGCCGCGGCGGTGTCCGCTTCCCCGGAAGGCTCCGCCTCGGCCATGGCCAGGAGGCGTTTGGCCGTGTACTGCTCCGCCTCCCAGACTCGGAGAAGGTAGCAGGCCTGGCGCCCGGCTACGGTCTCTGTGACCACGTCCCGGCTCTCCTCCAGGACTTCCAGGCACTCTTCCACCGTGCCGGCATCCACTTCAATGAGCTGGGCGGTGGCGGCGATGAGCTTCTCCCGGGGAATAAAGCTGTGACCGTTGCCCAGGTTGTGAAGAAGTTCAAACTGGATGGCGGCAGAAACCCGCTCCGGCGCGTCTGCGTCAAACCCCAGCTGGATGGCCAGGTTGTCGGCCTCTTCAAAGCTGGCCCCCACAGAATCCCCGGCCAGGAGATAGGGGTTCTCCCGGACACGGTCCCGGGCCTCCTCTCCATAGAGCCGGTAAAGCGCCATGGCGTGGACCGGGCGGATGTTGTAGCGGCTCAGCAGCTCCATCAGCCGCCGGAGCCCCATTTGCTGCCGGTAGCAGCGGGAGATATCCTGCGCTTTGGAAAAGCTGATGCCCCGGAGCTTGGCGAGCAGTTCCGGGTGTTCCTCGATGACTTCCAGGGAGCTGTCCCCAAATTTTTCCACGATCATGGCCGCCGTGGCCGGGCCGATGCCCCGGATGATGTGGCTGGCCAGGTACTCATAGATGGCGTCCGCCCCCTCGGGGACGGAGCGCCGGGCATAGTCCGCCTTGAACTGGCGGCCATAGGCCGCATGGTGGATCCAGCCGCCCACAGCGGTGATCCGCTCCCCCGGGGAGGCGAAGGGCAGGCAGCCGGTAACCGTATGCTGCTGCCCGTCCTCCTGTTCCAGTACCAGGACTGTATAGCCGTTTTCCGGATTGGTGAACAGCACGCTGTCCACTGTGCCCCGGAGTTCTGTCTGATTGTCTTCCGGCATCCGCGCTCATTCCTCGCTTCTCAACTGTACGACGCCCCGGCGCTCCAGGGCCGCGGCCACGCGGCGTGTGGCTTCGTCCATACCGGCGTCCACCACCACGACCTCCAAAGGCAGCGTACCGTTGCGCCGCAGCCAGCACAGCCCATCCGCCGTCTGTTCCAGCCCCGGCGCGGCGCCGGTGACGCGGAGCGTCACCGTGCCCTGGACCGCAGGGTCCAGATGCAGGGGCATCAGCAGTACGCCCCGGACATACCAGAGCAGCAGCAAAAGCCCCGCCGCCCCGGCGCAGGCCAAAAACAGTGTCCCATCCATTCGCCTTCTCCCCTTTCTTCCCCAGCTTATGCGCCGGGCAGGGAAAATGCCAGAGACGGGCCTTTCTGTCTCTTCTTATCTCCTTTACACCATCAGCGTTACCATGCCCGTCAGGCACATGATGAGCACGCCGGCAATCACCACGCCGGCAACAATGGTGGGAAAACTCTTGGCGATGGACATATCCAGCACCGCCGCGATCAGGCTCCCTGTCCAGGCCCCTGTGCCCGGAAGAGGGATGGCCACAAAGATCATCAGCCCCCAGTACTTGTACTTGGTGACCTGTTTGCTCTTCAGATGCGCTTTTTCCTCCAGGCGGGTGATCGTGCCATCCAGGCGGGGAAAATGCCGCCGCAGCCACGCGAAGACTTTCCGCACAAAGAGGACGATAAAGGGAACGGGGATAGAGTTGCCGATGACAGCGGCGCAGAAGGATTCCCAGGGGCTGAGCCCCAGGGCGACCCCCAGGGGGATCGCCCCCCGGAGCTCCAGCACCGGCACCATGGCCACGGCCAGTGTGATGACAAAAGCGCCCCACTCCGTGCTCAAAAGAGAATCAAAAATACTCAATGGAACCTCCCGGTGTTACTGTCCGGAAACGCCGGGCAGCAGTTTTTTCAGGAAAGCGCCCGTGGCGCTCTCCGGGCAGGCGGCGCAGGCCTCCGGCGTGCCGGTGAACACCACGCGCCCACCCTGGTCGCCCCCCTCGGGGCCCAGGTCGATAATATAGTCCGCGGTTTTGATCACATCCAGATTGTGCTCGATGACCACAACGGTATTCCCCGCGTCCGTGAGCCGGTCCAGCATCTCGATAAGCCGGTGGACGTCCGCCACATGGAGCCCTGTGGTGGGCTCGTCCAAGATATACACCGTGCGGCCCGTGCTCCGGCGGCTGAGCTCCGTGGCCAGCTTGATCCGCTGGGCTTCGCCGCCGGAGAGGGTGGTGCTGGGCTGGCCCAGGCGGATATAGCCCAGACCCACGTCAAAGAGCGTCTGGATCCGGTCCCGGATCTTAGGGATATTCTCAAAGAAGGAGAGTGCCTCCTCCACCGTCATCTCCAGCACGTCCGAGATGTTCTTGCCCTTATATTTGACCTCCAATGTTTCACGGTTGTATCGTCTCCCCTTGCAGACCTCGCAGGGAACATAGATGTCCGGAAGAAAATGCATCTCGATTTTCAAAAGCCCGTCTCCCGAACACGCCTCACAGCGCCCGCCCCGGACGTTGAAGGAAAAACGGCTGGCGTTGTAACCCCGGAGCTTGGCGTCCTCCGTGGAGGCAAAGAGCTCCCGGATATCGTTGAACACGCCGGTATAGGTGGCGGGGTTGGACCGGGGTGTGCGGCCAATTGGGCTCTGGTCGATGGCGATGACCTTGTCCACGTATTCCAGGCCCTGAATACCGCCGCACTTTCCCGGGCGCACCTTGACCCGGTTGCACACGGAGGCCAGGGTCTTATACAGGACTTCGTTGACAAGGCTGGACTTCCCGGAGCCAGACACGCCGGTGACGCAGGTCATGACTCCCAGAGGGATGTCCACATCGATGTTCTTGAGGTTGTTCTCCGCCGCGCCCAGGATGCGCAGGGCCTTTCCGGTCCCCTTCCGGCGCTGGGCCGGGACAGGGATGTGTTTTTTCCCGCTGAGGTACTGCCCGGTGATGGACCGGGGGCAGGCCAGCACGTCCTCCAGTGTGCCGCTGACCACCACTTCCCCGCCGTGGACGCCCGCGCCGGGGCCAATGTCCACGATATGGTCGGCCCGGCGGATGGTGTCCTCGTCATGCTCCACCACGATCAGGGTATTCCCCTGATCCCGGAGCTGTTCCAGCGTCAGCAGAAGCTTTTCATTGTCCCGCTGGTGGAGGCCGATGGAGGGTTCGTCCAGGATATACAGCACACCCATCAGGGAGGAACCGATCTGGGTGGCCAGGCGGATGCGCTGGGCTTCGCCGCCGGAGAGGGTGCCCGCTGACCGGGCCAGGGTCAGGTATTGGAGCCCCACGCTCTGGAGAAAGCCCAAGCGCTGGCGGATCTCCTTGAGGATCGTGGCAGCGATCAGGGTCTCCCGCTCCGTGAGCGGGAGATTTTCCATAAAACGCAGAGCTTCCGTCACGGGAAGTTCCGTAAACTGAGCGATGTTCAGCCCGCCCACCGTGACGGCAAGCACCTCCTTCCGCAGACGCCTGCCCTGGCAGTCCGGGCAGGGGTGCTCGCTCATGCACTGCTCCAGCTCCGCCCGCACCGCCGGGCTCTGGGTCTCCCGATAGCGGCGGGAGAGGTTGTTGACGATGCCCTCAAAGGGCTGCTGCAGCGTCCCCCTGCCCCGGGCCTGGTCGTAGTGCAGAGTGAGCTTCTCCCCTTTTGTGCCGTATAAAATGGCGTCCAGGGCCGCCTTGGGCAGCTCCGAAATGGGCGTATCCAGGGAAAAGTGGTACTTCTTCGCCAGGGCGTCGAAATACATCCGGGAGATACCGTCCCCCTTGATGTTGTTCCAGCCTGAGGCGGTGATGGCCCCCTCCAGGATGGAGAGCTTGGGGTTGGGAATGATCAGCGCGGGATCCACCACCATACGCTGGCCCAGTCCCATGCAGGTGGAGCAGGCCCCGTAGGGGTTGTTGAAGGAGAACATCCGGGGGGAAAGCTCCTCAATGGAGACGCCGCAGTCCTCACAGGCGTAATTCTGGGAAAAGAGGATCTCCCGGTCCTCCTGGGGCAGATGGATGATCACCAGCCCGCCGGAAAGGGCCGAGGCGGTCTCCACCGAGTCGGTCAGCCGTCTTGTGATGTCCGGGCGGATCACCAGCCGGTCCACTACGATCTCGATGTTGTGCTTCTTGTTCTTGTCCAGGCGGATCTCCTCCGAAAGCTCGTACATGCTCCCGTCCACCCGGGCCCGGACATAGCCGCTGCGCCGGGCGTCCTGAAAGACCTTCTGGTATTCCCCTTTCCGGGAGCGGACCACCGGGGCCAGAACCTGGATCCGGGTGGCCTCCGGCAGTGTCAGTACCTGGTCAATGATCTGGTCAATGGTCTGCTGGCGGATCTCCTTGCCGCACTTGGGGCAGTGGGGCACGCCGATACGGGCCCACAACAGCCGGAGATAGTCGTAGATTTCCGTCACCGTGCCCACCGTGGAGCGGGGGTTCCGGGAGGTGGTCTTCTGGTCAATGGAGATAGCCGGGGAAAGACCCTCAATGTAATCGAGGTCCGGCTTTTCCATCTGGCCCAGGAACTGCCGGGCATAGGAGGAAAGGCTCTCCACATAGCGCCGCTGCCCTTCGGCGTAGATGGTATCGAAGGCCAGGCTGGACTTCCCGGAACCGGAAAGCCCGGTGAACACCACCAGCTTGTCCCGGGGGATCTCCAGGTCGATATTTTTCAGATTATTCTCTCGCGCGCCCTTGATGAAAATGTTCTCTCGCATAGTGCTCCTAAGGGATCAGCGCCATGGCCAGATCCCGAATGATTTGGATATTTATTCTGCTAAAAAAACGCTGTGCCGGTTTTCTTCCCGCTCAAAAACATACCGCGCATTTTGCGGCCGGGAACATAACTAAGTTAGTATATCAAATCCGGCAGGGGATTGCAAGTCAAAGGGCCGGGTTTTCCTTCGCGCTCAAGCATTCCGCCGTGACGCAGAAGATGGCTGTCTTTTCCAGGAGGGCGGGCCGGTAATCCCAGCCGGATTTCCCAGTATAGTGTGCCATGATCCGGCCCATTGCATAGCGCCGCGCCGCAGGGTCCTCCAAGATCTCCGCCCGCCCCGTGCCCATAAGGCAGCGGTACGCAAAACTGTATCCACACGCCTGTTGGCCGGCCAGGAGGCTGTGGCCCGTGTCCATCTCAAAGCTCACCTCCGGCCGGGCGCGGAGCAACTCTATTTTTCGTCCTTCTGCGGCGCTGTGGAAATAGAGCCGCAGGCGCTCCCCTTCCCAACTCCAGCCAAAGTTCATGGGCACAATGTATACTTCTTTTCCGTCCCAGAGGCCCAGCCGGCAGCAGCTGCACGCCTCGATCAACTCCCGCAGGCGGGACGGCTCTGTGACCTCCCGGTCTTTCCGGCGCATGGCATTCACCTTTTCCGGCATCCAAATGTATTCTGACAAAAGATCAGGGGGTGCCGGAAATGATTATATCCCAAATTTGCCGCGGCGTACAGTGCCATTCCGCACTTGACAAAGTGTGAAGACATGTGCGAACATAAAAAATATTGAGAAACATGAATCAAAGGACAGCCGGGGCCGGCACGTTTTTTTGTGCCGGCCCCGGCTGTCCTTTGCCTTGTCCGGATTATTGTTTCCGGAGCGCGGAATAACAATATGCCGGTGAGAAAAGCTCTCCGGGCAAAAATTACAGCAAGGGAAAAGCCCTTGCTGTAATTTTTGATCCTCTATTGCTTATATAGATTATTATAGAATGCATTCTCACCGCCTGCGCCGCGCCGGCTTTCTCAGCAGCTGCCGTGGCAGCCACGCTTATCCTCGCCGCAGCCGCCGTGGCAGTCGTGGCCGCCCTCATGGTGGTGGCTGCACACGGTGTCCGGGTCGTACTCCAGCTTGCCCGCCAGCAGATCCGCCACGGCCTGGTCGGCGTCCCCGGTTACACCCGGGTAAAGACGGATATTCGCCTGCGCCAGAGCGGTACGGGCGCCGCCGCCAATCCCACCGCAGATCAGACAGTCCGCGCCCAGGCCCTGGAGGAAACCAGCCAGGGCGCCGTGGCCGCTGCCAGCTGCGCTGACCACTTGAGAAGACAGCACCGCGCCGTTTTCCACATCGTAGAGCTTGAACTGGCCGCAGTGTCCAAAGTGCTGGAATATCTGCCCGTTTTCATAAGTAACCGCGATCTTCATCGTATTGACCTCCCAATGTTCTGCCAAAGTGTCGGCGGGCACCCTGCCACAACCCGGCCCACCGTCCCGGCTGCAGCCCCCGCAGGGCGCAGGTGCCTCCCGGGCCAGGGCCGCCAGGGCAGAGGAAACCGTCCGCAGGGCCTTGCCCTCCACGCGGTAGTGGAGAAAATAACCCCGCTTCTCGCCGGAAACCAGCCCCGCTTCCCGCAGCACCTTCAAATGCTGGGAAACCGCCGCCTGGGATACGCCCAGTTGCCGGGCCAGCGCCCGGACGCAGTAGTCCCGGCGGCCCAGGAGCCGCACGATCAGCAGGCGGTTTTCGTCAGCCAGCGCCTTGAGCGCGGCGGCCAGCTCCATGCCCGTCTCCCCTTTCGGCTTTTCTGTCGCCCTTATCTTATCACGATTTTTGAATAAGTCAATACTTAAATAAATTTCCCACAGCTTCCACAACAAAGGCAAAAATCTCCGTCCCGGTCCAAGGTGCGGCCGTCCGGAACGGAGTGGTCAGCAGAGACAGGCCTGCGGATCAAAGAACCAGGTCTCCCAGTTCTTTGGAGAGAAACCGCGAGATGGTGAGCACCTCATGCACCAGGCGGTCCCAGTGGCGTTTTACCACTTCCGCCTGGCCGGACACCGTCAGGGCGGAAACATTGTGATTCCTGTCCATTACCGGCCCCGCGATGCAGATTTGATCCAATGACCACTCCCTGTCATCCAGCGCATATCCGCGGGACCTCACCAGCTCCAATTCCCGCAAAAACTGCTCCTTGTTGGTGATGGTGTTCAGGGTAAATCCCGTCAGCTCCCTGTTTTCCAGGTACCGCTCCGCGACTCCAGGCTGGGAAAACGCCAAAAGTACCTTGCCGGAAGCCGATGTATGGAGCGGGAACGTATAGCCTGGTTGCAGCTGTACCAGAGCATCCTCCGTAGACCGGGAATAGATGATGAGCGCGCGGAGGTCGTTGGTTAAAACCGCCAGCTTGCAGGTGCAGGGGATGGCGGACATGAACGAGAGGTTGCAGCGCTTCATGTAATGCACTGCCGGAAAGCGGTTCTGATAGGCAACGCCAAGCTCAAAGGCTCTGCAGGTAATCAAGTATTTCCTGTCAGCATTCCTGTACACATACCCCTTTGCAATCAGGGAATTCACCAGATGGTATGTTGTGGCGCGGTTGATCTGGAACCGCTTGGAGAGCTCCGATATCCCCACCGGCGTTGCCGAATATGACAAATATTCCAGGATATCAAACGCCCGGGAAACGGAGGCAATGCAGTCCGGTCTTTCCGCATGTATAGAATTTTGCATAATCTGGGCCTCCCAAAAATCACCCGCGAATTTTATCCGCTTTTAAAATATCATACCTTAACCATTGCTGTCAATATTTTTATACAATTGGATCGTCTGTCATTATTGTATATATTATACAAATATTAGATTGTTAAAAAAATATAAATCATTTACTATTCACATATAATGGCCATATAATTCAATCAGTCTAATGAAAAGAGACAATTTTTTCGTACACATTCATATAGTAAAATATACATAGCAGCTCAGAAAGAAGGTATGCCATGTCAATTGGAAAAACCATCGTCATCGTGGGGCACTACGGGAGCGGGAAAACGGAATTTGCGGCAAATTTCACTCTTTTCCACCGGGATGCCGGCCATGACACAACACTGGCGGATCTGGATATCGTAAACCCATATTTTCGTTCCAGGGAGCTCCAAGCGCAGTTCGAAAAAAGGGGAATTCGTGTCCTTTCCAGCAATTTTGAAACGGAACACAACCTGGATACACCCGCCTTGGCCGCCGGGCTATACGCCTGCTTCCAACCAGGCGCCACTGTCAATATCGTGGATGTGGGCGGGGACCCGGTGGGTGCCCGTGTGCTGGCCCGCTACGCGCATTATCTGCGAAACCGGGAGTACGACATGTGGATGGTTATAAACGCAAACCGGCCCCAGACCGCGCATCCCGCCGAGACGCAGCGCCTCCTGGAGCAGATCGAGCAGATCTCCCATTTAAAGATCAATGGGCTTATCAACAACACGCACATGCTGGACGAGACCGCTCCCGAGGACCTTCTCCGGGGCGACGCCCTTGTCCGGACGCTCTCGGCGTCCTGCGGCATCCCCGTGAAGTACACTGTTTGTACCCGCCATCTGATCCCGCAGGCGGAGCGCCTGCATGTATCCGGCACCTTGTTTCCCATTTCCCTGCTCCTGCGCCCCAGCTGGCTCTCATAAACGCCGCGGAATAGCGAGCCGCAGCGCAGCCGGTTCCATCTGTCTCAGCATAGCAGTACCGCAGTCCATCCGCGGGCCAGGATGCCGGAATGGCCGCCCGGCATTCCGGTCCCATACAATTGCAATGGGAGGTAAAAGTCTATGATCTCATCGGTACGCTTCCATCAGGACGCCTGCAAAGGCTGCGAATTATGCATACACTTCTGTCCAAAGGGTCTGATCCAAACGGATACCGCCGTTTTAAACGCAAACGGCGTCCACCCCACGAAGATCACCCGCCAGGAGGAGTGTGTGGCCTGCGCAAACTGCGCGATCATGTGTCCCGATGGTGTCATCACCGTGGAAAAGTTCTAGGAGGGAAGTGAAAAGATGGCAAAGGTCCTTATGAAGGGCAACGAGGCGATGGCAGAAGCCGCAATTCAGGCCGGCTGTCAGGCCTTCTTCGGCTACCCCATTACCCCTCAAAGCGAAATTCCGGAATACTTTGCGCGGGAGCTGCCCAAACGCGGAGGGTTGTTTCTCCAGGCCGAAAGCGAATTGGCCGCCATGAACATGGTCATGGGCGCTTCCGCTTCCGGCGCCCGTGTCATGACCAGCACTTCCGGCCCCGGCTACTGCCTGAAGCTGGAGACCCTGGCGGCCATGACGCTCACGCGGCTGCCGGCCGTCGTGGTGGTCGTGATGCGCAGCGGCCCTGCGTTCGGCACCATGAAGGCTGCCCAGGAAGATTACCGGATGAATGGAAACGGCGGGTACAAAGTAGTCACTTTCGCCCCGTCCAACCTCCAGGAAGCCGCGGAAATGGTCTATGAAGCGTTTGACATTGCCGATCAATACCGCAATCCTGTGGTTGTCATGGCCGACGGCATGATCGGGCAAATGATGGAAGGCGTGGACTATGACAAAATGCCCCCAAAGCGGACCGCGCTCCCCCCCAAAACCTGGGCTCTGCACGGGCGCGGGGCCAGGGCGGGCAAAAAGCCGCAGTTGCTGTTCCTTCCGGACGGCATGGGGCATTATGGCGCCAAGCACTACTGTGAGACCCAGCTGTATCCGGAGATCATACGGAATGAGACGCGAGTGGAGATCACAGACGTGGAGGATGCGGACATCGTCCTGGCCGCATACGGCACAGCAGCCAGAATGTGTAAAAATGTGATACGGGAGCTGCAAGGTACCGTGCGCCTGGGCATGATCCGCCCCAAAACGCTTTGGCCTTTCCCCTACGAAGCCTTTGAACAGATCGGGCCGAAGTGCAAAGCAATTGTAGTGCCGGAAATCAACATTATTGGGCAGATGATCGACGACGTGCGCATTGCTTCCGCGGGCAGGTGGCCGGCACACCACGTCGGCGATTCCCAAAACGACTTCCTCACCCCCAACAGAATCCGGGACAAAGTCCTTGCAGTATGGGAGGGTTTGCAATAATGGCTATCGTATATGAAAGGCCCAAATCACTGAACGGCGCGCCGTTTACCTATTGCCCTGGCTGCACCCACGGCATCATCACCCAGCAAGTCGCCGCGGCGATTGACGAGCTGGGGATCGTGGATGACACCATCTGCGTGGGCTGCGTGGGCTGCGGCGGATACATCGCCTGGTTTATGGACACGGACGCCATATATTCCCTGCACGGACGCGCGCCGGCAAATGCCACGGGCATCAAGCGCATGAACCCGGACAAAGTGGTCTTCACCTATCAGGGAGACGGGGACCTGGCCTCCATCGGCACGGCGGAGATTGTCCAGGCGGCGCACCGGGGCGAAAAGATCACCACGATCTTTGTCAACAACGCGACATACGGCATGACGGGCGGGCAAATGGCCCCCACCACGCTGGTCGGGCAGAAAACCACCACTTCTCCCTATGGCCGCGACGCCGCCCACTGCGGAAAGCCCATCCGGATGTGCGAACTGCTTTCCACAATAGACGGTGCCGCCTTTATCCAGCGCGTTGCCGTCAACACCCCGGGCAACGTGCGCAAGGCAAGGGCAGCCATCAAGCGCGCATTTCAGTGCCAGATCGAAGGAAAGGGTTTCGCGCTGGTGGAGGTACTCTCCGCCTGTCCCACAAACTGGGGGAAAACTCCGGCTGCAGCGCTGGATTGGATTGCCTCCGACATGATCCCATACTATCCGCTGGGCAACTTCAAGGATTTTCAATGAGAGGAGGGAAAAGCCATGATCCAACGCATACTTATCGCCGGCCAGGGCGGTCAAGGGGCCCTGCGGATCGGCCAGATGATCGCCTATACAGCAATCCAGAAGGGCCTGGAAACCACCTGGCTGCCGTCTTATGGCGCGGAAATGCGCGGTGGAACCGCCAACTGCAGCGTGATTGTGTCCGATGAGGAGATTGCCTGTCCCATGCTCACAGAGGCGGATTACTGCCTTGTGATGAATACCCCTTCTTTCCGCAAGTTCAAGGACATGGTCGTGCCCGGCGGCATGCTGGTCATAAATAGCTCCATGATTGCAGAAAAGTCCGACCGGCAGGATATTCGCACCCTTTATGTACCGGCGGACGCTATCGCAGATGAAGTGGGTAACAAACGCGGTGTGAACATGGTCATGCTGGGCGCCTATCTGGCGCTGGCCGGTACAGTTTCCCTGGAAGCGATTTACGCGTATATCGACTACAGCTTCCAGGGCCGGAAGGCGGCCTTTGCCGAGCCAAACAAAGAATTGGTCAAGCGCGGCTATGACTGCGCGAGGGAATGCGTGTGATCCAGCGCCATGCGGCGTCTTTTCAAATCGTCAGTCAAAAAGAGAGGAATGCAGAAAGGGTGACAGGAAAATGACAAAATCAAAAGCCCATAAGTTTATCCTCCCCGCAGGCATCGGCCTGGGCTGTACCTGGTTCTCCTCCCATTGTGGCAGCGGGTTTGCCACCGGGAAAAGTTTTATGCAGTATTTCGGTCAGTTCGGCTGGACCTCCGTCTGGACGCCTGTCGTGGCTTTTGCCATTATCGGCGTCGCCACATACATCATGCTGGAGTTTTGCAGGCACATCAAAGCCCAGCACTACAAGGACTTCGCCGCTGAATTCTATACGCCCAACATCCCGGTCACGCGCCGGATCTTCATCCTCTTCTGGGATTTTCTCGGCGTATCCGGAGCCCTGATCGGGGCCGGCGCCACCTTTGCCGCCATCGGCGAGCTGGTATCGCAATATCTCAATCTCCCCTATTTTGTCGGCGTGGGGATCGGCGTGCTGCTGATCATTCTGGTCACGGTCTTTGGGGCCAAGGTCATGATCCGCTTTGCCACCACCCTTTCCGTCTGCCTGATCATTCTGATCCTGGCGGTCTCCATTGCCGGCCTCGCCAATGGTTCCGGCGACTTGGGGAAGGTCCTGGGCGAGCGCATGGTGGGAGAAGGATACAGCTTCTGGGACGCCTATATCGCGCCCGGCCCCGTATACGCCGCCGTACAGATGTCCAACGTAAACTACCTGATCGCGCTCTCGGGAACGCTGATCACCAAAAAAGATGTGAAAACCACCGCTGTATTTGGCGCTGCACTCAATGTGGTCATGATGCTCTGCCTGGGTCTCATGGTGCTATCCTACTTCCCCGCGCTGAACAACGAGTCCATGCCGGTAGTCACGGCCCTGAGCTATGTTAATCAGCCAATTCTCACTGTACTCTATCAGCTCATGCTGTTCTTCGCCCTGGTCACAACGGGCGCGACGATTGTCACCAATGTGGTCTCCCGCTTCTGTGTATTCGGCGCACAATACGTTCCCAGCGAACCCCTGCGCCGGGCGATTTTGACGGTGGTGCTGGTAGCGTTGGGAATCTGGCTGTCCTCCTTCGGGTTCTCCGCCGTGCTGGTCACCGGCTATAACTTCCTGGGCTCTTTGGCTGGGCCTGTAATCCTTCTGCCGATTCTGATCCTGGGCCCCTACCGTTTGTATCAGATCAAAAAACGGGAAGCCGGAAATGCAGTTGCCGCTTCAGAGCCCGCTACTCCATCCTGAGGAGGGCACTATGGAAAAAAAGTTCAAAATCTTTGTCATCAATCCGGGCTCCACTTCCACGCGGGTCGCCCTTTATGAAAACGAGAAGGAGCTCCACGGGAAAAAGCTGGTCCATCCCCAAGAGCGGATTGCGCAGTTCCCCACAATCAACGACCAGTTCGGCATGCGGCGCCAAGTCATCCTGGATTACCTGGACGAAACCGGCGTCAAGGATCTGGATGTGATTGTGGCCCGGGGCGGCGGCGGGCGGCCCCTGCGCTGCGGCGGCTACGCCATCACGCCGCTCATGGTGGAGGAGTGCCGCAACGCCGCCTGGCCCCACGCGTCCAACCTGGGCGTTATGGTTGCCTTCGACCTGATGCAGCGGTTTTCTATCCCCGGTTACATCTACGACGCGCCCAGCGCGGACGACTTCTGCGAGTATGCCAAACTCAGCGGTTCCCCGGATTTTCCCCAGCTCCGCGGCGCGGGGCATCCCCTGAACGAAAAAGCCGCCGCCCACAGAGTCGCAAAAAATGTATTGGGCGGGGCGTATGGCGATTTCAATTTCGTGGTTGCCCATCTGGGCGGCGGCATCACGGTATGCGCCCATGAAAAGGGCAAAATCATCGACTGCATCATAAACGCCTATTCCCCCGAGCGCTCCGGCGCCCTGCCCATGATCGCCTTTACAAAGGCCTGCTTTTCCGGGAAATATACGCTGGATGAAATGATGAAAAAGCAGATGGGGCGCGGCGGCCTGATGGCCTATCTGGGAACCAGCGATATCCAGGAGATCGAACGGCGCATTTCTGCCGGCGACGCTGAGGCCGAGTTTTATTTTGAGGGTATGGTCTACCAGATTGCCAAGGACATCGGGGCCATGGCCGCAACCATGAACGGCGAGGTGGACCGCGTTGTCCTGACCGGAGAAATCGCGCGGTCCCGACGCCTGACAGAGTCTTTGACCAAGCGTGTGCGGTTTATCGCCCCCGTGGAAATCGTTCCCGGGACTTACGAAATGGAAGCCCTGACCCTGGGCGTGCTGCGCATCCTTACCGGTCAGGAGGCAGCGAGAGACTATGACACCGAGCAGGCGTAGCATGCCCGTGAAAGGAGAAATACTGTGAAAGCTGTTTTGGTTCTTTCCCGCAAGCTCAGTGCGGACTCCATGATCTATTTTACGCCGTATGAGGACCTGTTCCGCAGCCACGGCATCGAATTCACCCGGGTCTATGGGGACACGGAAGAGGAAATCCTGGCGGAAGCGCAGGGCGCGGAGATCCTGCTGGATATGCTGCAGCCCATTACCGCAAAAATCCTCAGAGGCCTGCCCCGCCTGAAAGCGGTGATCCGCAGCGGCATCGGCGTAAACAACATCGACGTTGCTACCGCCACCGAGCTGGGCATCATGGTCTGCAACAGCCCCGATCACTGCATCCAGGAAGTGGCCAATCTGGCCACGACCCATTTGCTCAACGCCGTGACCCTACTTTCCCAATATGGCGCGCTGGTCCACGCCGGCAAATGGCAGATCCTTCCGCCGCCCCACCGGATTTCCAGCATGACGCTGGGTCTGATCGGTTTCGGGAATATCGCCCGGCTTGTGAGCCGCCGGATCCAGGCCTTCGGCAGCAAGGTCGTGGCTTATGACCCCTTCCTTCCGGACAGCATCTTCCAGGAATTCCAGGTGGAAAAAGTGGAGCTGGACGCCCTCTACGCACGGGCAGACATGATCTCGATCCATGTTCCTCTGTTCCCGGAGACCATGCACATGCTCAACCAAGAGGCCTTTGAGAAAATGAAGGACGGCGTTGTGATCGTCAACACCGCGAGAGGCCCGCTGATCTGCGAGGAAGACCTGATCGCCGCGTTGAAGTCCGGAAAAGTCGGCGCCGCGGGGCTTGACGTATTCGAGTCCGAGCCCATCACCTCCCCGGAGCATCCGCTGGCCTCCCTCCCCAACGTCTGCTGCACGCCCCATGTTGGGTATCGAGGCGTAGAGGCTTTTGCGGAGCTGGAGGAAAAAATGGCCCAGTGCGTCGTGACTTTGGCCAAGGGAGAGCTTCCCTATAATTGCGTCAACAAAAAGCAATTGGCAAAGTAAGGAGCGTGTGAAGATATGAAAAAAACCGCGATCATCATGATCTCCAACCGGCACATCCACCTGACCCGTGAGGCTGTCGACACGCTCTTTGGCCCCGGTTACCAGCTCACAGTCAAAAAGAAGATGGGCGACCCCATCTTTGCCGCCAATGAGACGGTCACCCTCGTCGGGCCCAAGGGGCAGATTTCCGGCGTGCGGGTCCTGGGTCCTCTGCGGAATTACAACCAGGCCGAGGTTATGAAGGCGGACTGCTTCAAGCTGGGCATCATGGCCCCCATCAAGCTCTCCGGCTCCCCGGACATCGCCCCCATCCGTGTGGAAGGGCCCGCCGGAAGCCTGGATCTGGAGCACGGGCTTGTGATTGCCAAACGCCATATGCACATCCGTCCGGACAAAGCCGCGGAGTACGGCCTGAAGGAAAAGCAGGTCATCCAGATCAAAGTCGGCTCCGGCGAGCGCGCCCTGACTTTCGATCAGGTGGTGGTCGTATTTACGGATATCGACGAACCCACGGTCCATGTGGATGTGGAAGAAGGGAACGCCGCCAACGTCACCAACGGAGACCTGGTAGAAATCCTGAATTGAGCGCAAACCATACAGGCAGAGCCTGTCAGGCTCTGCCTGTATGGTCTGTCGGAGCGCGTACAGCAGCCGATTTCCATGTGATGCCGCGGTCCCGCTTATGGGCGCATACCGGGAACCGCCCCGACAGGGGCTGTCCGGCGCGCAGGTTTTTCCACACCGCACGGGAGTTTAAGAAAGGGTGAGTCTTTGAAAAGGAAACCTCTGTTTTACGGCTACATCGTCACCTTTTCCAGCATACTGGTTATGTTTGCCGTCTGGGGGCTCGGAAATCACCCTCTGAGCCTGTACGTCGTGCCCTTGACAGAGCAGTACGGTTTTTCCCGCGCCGCTTTCTCCCTGGTTTTCAGCATCATCAACCTCTTCACTGCCTTCGGCAATCTGCTCTTCGGCACGCTGGACCGGAAGGTCGGCATAAAGAAGCTGATGCTCCTGGGCGCCATTCTGTGTGTCGGCGCATACGCCCTTTTTTATTTCGGCGGCGGACTCGTCGTCTTTTACATCGCTGCGGCGCTCTTTGGGATCAGCATTGCGTTCACCACCAACAATCCGCTTTCCGTTCTGGTAAACAATTGGTTTCTGGAACATCGTGGTTTCATCCTGGGGCTCATTTTCGCCGCCAGCGGGCTGGGCGGAACCGTAGGCGACGTGGTGGTGGGGCGGCTTCAGGCGATCATGCCGTATCAGGCGGCCCTGGGCGTCACCGCCTGCGCCATTGCCGTGCTTCTTGCCGTGGCGCTGATGCTGCTGCGGGAAACGCCGGCGTCCATGGGGCTGTCCCCCTATGGAACCGCCGCCGCGGCTGCTGCCGCAGCGGATGCAGACGGCCTCCCCTTTTCCCAGGCCGTCCACTGCCCGAGCTTCTGGCTGCTGCTGCTGACAGAGGTGCTCTGGGGCATTTCCATCATCCCCGTCATGACTTGCATCCCCGCGTATCTCTCGGATCGCGGGTTTGCCGACGCCTATGTTTCCGGCGTTGTCATGGCCTCCCTCTACGGCATCAGCGCGGTGGCGAAACTCTCCATGGGTATGGTCAGTGACCGATGGGGCCCAGGCGCAATGGTGGGCATGCTCAGCACAGCTGCGACCGCCGGGATGCTGCTGCTGGTTTTTGTGCAGGGGGAGTTGTCCGCCCTCGGCATCTCCTTGTGCATCGGGATTGCCTTTTCCTGCATGACCGTCCCCGCGCCGCTCCTGACCTCCCACATTTTTGGAAAAAAGGCGTTCAGCGCGCT
>CALWOS010000012.1 GCA_944383185.1 uncultured Oscillospiraceae bacterium | reverse complement strand
TATTCAGAATTCAGAAAGGAATGGACCGCAAAGCCGCGCCTTCCTCCTGACAGCGATCCTACTTTGTCCGACAGAACTTGCACTGGTACTGCTTCCCGTGTCCATTTCTTTCACCTCGCTTGTCTGGAAATGATCTATATGCATCGCCCGATGGGCGTTATTTTCTGGAAATTTTCTGTGTTATTATCCAATAAAAAGGCCGCCGTTTTCAGAACTGCTCCCAAAAACGGCGGCCGAAACGATGCGCGGAGGCGGACGAGAGACCACTACGGGCGCGCACGCCCGCAGCCGCCCTGCCGCCGCCGTTTTTGGAATGATTTATGACGATGACTGTGACTGTGGCTCACGATACGCGCCTCCTTGCCGAAACATAGTCAAGACATAAAAAACTCCCGTATGTCCGGTGGAACATACGGGAGCAAAAACACTTCTGCACATTCGTTTGAGCTTTAACTCTGCAGGGCGGTGAAACTGTGTTATGATACACCTTGCGTTCGATGTATCCTGTTCAAACCAACTCATGGTGTCTCCACCATTTCGCGGCAACAGTCCATATCCCTGTAGGAGCCTTACCTACCGAACTCTGTTATCATATCATGGCGTCAAAAAGTTGTCAAGTTGCGGTTCTTGCCGCTGGGGGAACACGCCCGGGAAGAGCCTTTTTTTGGCTTTGGCTTTCCCGGGAATCCGCTTCCTTCCCGTAAGGGGCATTTTTTTCCTTGCTTCCCTACGGTTTTGGGATTATAATTGTGAGAAAACATGCACCACGGGAGTCCGCCGAAGGCTCCGGCGCCCGATTGCGGCGGGAAAGGACGCGTAGACCATGCGACAGGAAAACCTGACAATGCTGTGCGACTTTTACGAACTTACCATGGGGAACGGTTATTTCCTCTGCGGGAACCGGGACAAGATCACCTATTTCGACCTCTTCTTCCGCCAGGTGCCCGACGAGGGCGGCTGCGCCATTGCTGCGGGCTTGCAGCAGGTGATCGAGTATATCCAGGACCTGCACTTCTCTGCGGAGGATATCGACTTCCTCCGGAGCAAGGGGATCTTTGACGAGGCTTTCCTGACCTATCTGAAAGACTTCCGCTTCACCGGGGACATCTGGGCCGTGCCGGAGGGTACGCCGGTCTTTCCACGGGAGCCGCTGATGGTGGTCCGCGCGCCCGCCATCGAGGCCCAGCTCATCGAGACCTACCTGCTTCTGGCCATAAACCATCAGAGCCTTATCGCCACCAAGGCCAACCGCATCGTCCGGGCGGCCCGGGGGCGGGCGGTGCTGGAGTTCGGCTCCCGCCGGGCCCAGGGGGCCAGCGGCGCCGTCCTGGGGGCTCGGGCGGCCTATATCGGCGGCTGTGCCGGGACGTCCTGCGCCCTCTCCGACCAGCGCTACGGCGTCCCCGCCGGGGGGACAACGGCCCACTCCTGGGTGCAGATGTTCGACACGGAGCTGGAGGCCTTTGAGACCTACTGCCGCATCTACCCCCAGAACGCCACCCTCCTGGTGGACACGTACAACACCCTCAAGTCCGGCGTGCCCAACGCCATCCGCGCGTTCAACCATGTGCTCAAGCCTATGGGCATCACCCAGTGCGGCATCCGCCTGGACAGCGGGGACATCGCCTACCTGAGCCGTCAGGCCCGGAAGATGCTGGACGACGCCGGCTGGACGGAGTGCAAGATCACCGTGTCCAACGCCCTGGACGAGTTCCTCATCCAGGACCTTCTGCTCCAGGACGCCAGCGTGGACATCTTCGGCGTGGGCGAGCGGCTGATTACCGCCAAGAGCGATCCGGTGTTCGGCTGCGTGTACAAGCTGGTAGCCGTGGAGGACGCCCGGGGGAATATCCTGCCTAAGATCAAGGTCAGCGAAAACGTCACCAAGATCACCAACCCCCACTTCAAAAAGCTCTACCGCTTCTACGGCCGGGACAACGGCAAAGCCTTGGCGGACTATGTCTGCCTCCATGACGAGACGGTGGACGATTCCGGGGCCATCACCATTTTCGATCCGGACGCCACCTGGAAGAAAAAGACCATCTATAACTTTACCGCCCGGGAACTCCTGGTTCCTGTGTTCCGGGGGGGCGAGCTGGTGTACAACTCCCCCAGCCTCCCGGAGATCCAGGCCTACTGCAAGGCGCAGATGGCCACCATCTGGCCGGAGACGCTGCGCTTTGACAACCCCCACACTTACTATGTGGACCTGAGCCAGCGGCTGTACGATGTGAAGACGGAGCTGCTGCTTCAGGCCGCCGCCGCGGAGAACTGAGTTTTATGAGTGATCAGGACATCTACAACCTGCAAAACACCTGGCTGATGCTGGGGCTGTGCCTTTTCCTGGCCCTGGTGCTGGTGGGACTGCTGCTGCGGAAGACCCGCTTCTGGGATCACGACAAGACGCTGCCCCGGGAGCGCTCCCTGAGCATTAAGGCCTCCATCGTCATGCTCTCCGCCGGAGGCATCGGCACGGTACTGTGCCTGCTGTTTTTGATCGGGAACATAACGGGCCTGCTCTCCTCATCCCAATAGGGTGTGGGCCCCAAGCGTGCGGGTTTCAGCCCCGCCGCTTTTTCCCACATACGATAGAAAAAATCTATTCTTTCCCGGCGATCCCGCGCGGGAGAGAGGGGGCGTGCTGCGTGGAACAACGAGATGACGGGCTCCTGCTGCGCCGGCTGGAGGACCTTTTGCACCGCTTCCAAACCCGGGAGCGCCTGGAGACCACCCGCTTCCTCACCCCGGAGGAACAGGCGCGCTGCCTGCAGCATCTCCGCCGGGCGGGAGAGGGGCGTTTCCGCCTCTGGGGCGGCTATGAAGGGGCGGAACGGCAGGTCCTCTGCCTGATACCGGACTGGCTGGACACAGCGGCGTGGGAGACCGGGGACGAGGGCCCCGTGGCCGCGGTGGCCCTGAATTTCCCCGGGGCGGAGCTGAGCCACCGGGACGTACTGGGCGCCCTTATGGCCGCCGGGCTCAAGCGGGAGACTGTGGGGGACATCCTCCTCTCTCCCGGACAGGGGACGCTCTTTGTCCTCCGGGAGAACCTGGGCTATGTCCTGAGCAACCTGGACCGGGCGGGCCGGGTCCGGCTGCGCCTGGAAGCCATCCCCTGCGCCCAGGCGGCACTGCCGGAGAAAAAGACGGCTCTGGAACGCTGCACCGTGGCCTCGCTCCGGACGGACTGCGTCCTGGCCGCGGCGTGGCGCCTGAGCCGGGAGCGGGCCGCGGAACTCCTGCGCCAGGGCCTGGTCCAGGTGGACCACCTCCCGGCAGAGAAGGGGGACCGGCTGCTCTCGGAGGGGCAGACCGTCTCCGCCCGGGGCCAGGGGAAGTTCCGTCTGGCGGAGGTGTGCGGCCCCACCAAAAAAGGCCGCACCGCCATCATCATAGAGCGGTACTTATAAAAAGGCGCCGCCCGGTTTTCCAGGCGGCGCCAAAGGATCTCTATACCAATTCCAGTGCAAACTCCCCCTTGGGCAACACCCGGCCCACGATGGAGATCTCGGGAATGCGGGGCTTGAGCTCCCGCAAAAGGGCCCGGGCCTCCCGGGGCGGAAGGGCCACTAGAAGCCCGCCGGAGGTCTGAGGGTCCGCCGCGATGTCGGCCACGGCCTGGGACACGCAGGGGTCCACCCGGAGGAAGGGCTCGGCGTGCTCCCGGTTCCGGTAACAGCCGCCGGGGATGAGGCCCATCTCCGCTGCGGCCAGGGTCCCGGGCATGATGGGCAGCGCCGCGCTTTCCAGCCGGAGGGTAACGCCGCTGCCCTGGGCCATTTCCAGGGCGTGGCCCATGAGGCCGAAACCGGTGATGTCCGTGCAGGCGTGGGCCGCGCCGCAGCGGGCGACGGCTTCCCCAGCCGTGCGGTTCAGCGTGGCCATATAGTTCACGCAGGCCGCATAGTCCGCTTTCTCCGCCAGGTCCGCCTTGGCGGCGGTGGTGAGGATGCCACTGCCCAGGGGTTTGGTGAGCAGCAGGAGATCCCCCGGCTGGGCGCCCACGTTCCGGAGGACGCGCTCCGGGTGGACAAAGCCGGTGACGCAAAGGCCGTATTTGGGTTCCGCGTCCTGAATGGTGTGGCCGCCGGCCACCACGCAGCCGGCCTCCATGGCCTTTTCGTGGCCGCCCCGGAGGATCTCCCGGATCACCTCGCCGGGGAGGCAGTTGGGTACGCACAGGAGGTTCATGGCCAGCTTCGGCTCCCCGCCCATGGCGTACACGTCGCTCAGGGCGTTGGCCGCGGCGATCTGGCCGAAACGGTAAGGGTCATCCACAATGGGGGTAAAGAAATCCACAGTCTGAATGACGGCCACCTGGTCGCTGACCCGGTAGACACAGGCGTCGTCGGCGGTGTCAAAGCCCACCAGAAGCGCATCGTCCCGGAGATTGGGCAGACCCGCGAGAATGGCGTCCAGGGCGCCCGGCCCCAGTTTGGCCGCTCAGCCACCCGCCGAGGTCATCTGGGTGAGACGGATCTCTTCCGCGGACACGGCGCCGACCCCCTTTCTCTCATGGCGTTTCCCGCCCGGCTTTCGGGCGGGTTCAACTATGCATTATAACAAGGCCCTGGGGATATTGCAAGGCCCTGGGGAATAGGATGGTGGAACAGGAATGGATTTGCGGCAGCTGGAAGTATTTGTCCAAGTGGTGGAGCAGGGGGGCTTTTCCCGGGCGGCGGAGACGCTGTATCTGGCCCAGCCCACGGTGAGCGCCCACATCTCCACTCTGGAAAAGGAGCTGGGTGTACAGCTTCTGGAGCGCAGCGCCAAGCGCCTGGAACTCACGGAGGCGGGAGAGGTGCTTCTGGGCCACGCCCGTACCCTTCTCTCCGGGCGGGACGCGGCCCTGGAGGCTCTGCGGCCTTACCGCCAGGAGATTGCCGGACAGGTCCGGGTGGCCTGCTCTTCTGTGCCTGGGGAGTACTACATCCCCCGGCTCATGGCACAATTCCGGCAGCAGCACCCGGAGGTGGTTTTCGACCTGCTCCAAACCGACAGCACCGAGGCCGCGGAGCTGGTGCGTGCGGGCCGGGCGGACCTGGGCTTTGTGGGCACGAAGCCGGAGGATGCCCGGCTTCTGAGCCGGCCTTTTGCCCGGGACAGTCTGGCCGTGGCGCTGCCGAAACTGCCGAAATACGAGCGCTTCCTCGACCCCGGGGCGGATCTTCAGGAGCTTTTCCGCGCCCCGTTCATCAGCCGGGAACCCGGCAGCGGCACCCGCCGGGAGGCGGAGCGCTTTCTCCGGCGGCTGGGGGCGGACCCCGGGGAGCTGCACATCGCCGTGGAGGTCCGCTCTACCGAGAGCATTTTGCGCATGGTGAGCGAAGGGCTGGGCATTGCCGTGCTCTCCCGCTCCGCCGTGGAAGACGGAGCGCGC
Organism: uncultured Oscillospiraceae bacterium; assembly: GCA_944383185.1. Classification (GTDB taxonomy): domain Bacteria; phylum Bacillota; class Clostridia; order Oscillospirales; family Oscillospiraceae; genus CALWOS01. The sequence goes on along the minus strand of CALWOS010000012.1, from coordinate 1,734 downwards.
CAGGGGCGGGTGCTGATGCTGGACCTGGGCCCGGAGGCCTCCCGCCGGAACCTCTATGCCCTGCGCCGCCGCTCAGCCCCTTTGCCTCCCGCCGCCCAGGCCTTTCTGTCCCTGGTGCTGGAGAGCGGCACGGAGCGAGGCTGAGGCCGGGCCAAAGCGCCGGAATCGCCGGGAGAAATCCTCACGGCGAACCCGTCCAGCGCAAGGGGGAGCGGCGCGATTTTCCCTTGCCGGAATAGGAATGCCGCACTTTAAGTAATTCTAAGCAGGGCTTTAAGTAATCCTAAGTTTTGCAGGTTATACTGAAGCCAGACCGGGAGGAAAAGGCCCAGCGCCTGTTTTTCCCGGGGAAGAAAGCGTATCGATCCGGCACAAGGAGGTTTTGATATTTATGTACGACAACGAAAACAACTACGGCTCCGGCGGCAGTAGCCGGACGCCGGAGGAAGAGCGGAAGCTTTCCTCCCAGCAGGAAAATACAGCCGCGGCCACTTCCTGGCGGGAGAGCGAGACCGGGAACGGCGGCGTCTCCAACGGGCAGCCCGGCCCGGACGGCAGCTATCACTATGTGCGCCCGGAGTGGTCCCGCTCCGCCCGGGAGCAGCCCCGGACAGAGCCGGTGTACAGCGCTGGCCAGGCCGGCCAGAGGGACGGCGGCAACGTGCCGCCCACGCCGCCGGTGCCCCCCGTCCGGGAGGCGGGCCCGGCGCCGGAGGACAGGAAAAAGACTCGCCGGGGCCCCGGTTGGGCCGCGGCAGTGGCCATGTGCCTGTGCTGCGCCCTTCTGGGCGGCGCCGTGGGCGGCGTCTTGGCGGGGAGCGTGTCTGGCGGCGGGGCAACGTCCACCGAGGCGCCCCAGCTCTCAGTCGCCCCCTCGGGCTCCAGCACCGGAAATACCACCAGCACCACCACGGGGGACACCATGTCCGCCGACGCCATCTATGACATGGCCTGCGAGCAGGTGGTGGGCGTTACCACAGAGATGACCTACACCAACTGGTTCGGCCAGACCAGCTCCTCCGCCGTCACCGGCTCCGGCTTCATCATCAGCGCTGACGGCTATATCCTCACCAACTACCATGTGATTGAGGAAGCCGTGCAGGGCGGCTATGACATCTCCGTCATGCTCCACGACGGCACGGAGTACGTGGCCACCGTGGTGGGCACCGAGGCGGACAACGACGTGGCCGTGCTGAAGATTGACGCCACGGGCCTCAACGCCGTCACCCTGGGCAACAGCGACGACATCCGGGTGGGCGAAACGGTGTACGCCGTGGGTAACCCTCTGGGTGAACTGGCCTATACCATGACTACCGGCAGCATTACCGCTCTGGACCGGGCCATCACTACCGAGGACTACACCGTACCCGTGAACATGTTCCAGCTGGACGCGGCCGTGAACAACGGCAACTCCGGCGGCCCGGTGTATAACACCAAGGGCGAGGTTATCGGCATCGTCACCGCCAAGAACGGCGGCAGCGGCGTGGAAGGCTTAGGCTTCGCCATCCCCATCAACGACGCCGTGTCCATCGCCAATGACCTGATCGCCCACGGCTATGTCACCGGCAAGGCTTACATGGGCGTCACGGGTTACACCGTGGACAGCTCCGTCGCCCAGTACTACAATCTGACCCAGGGCGCGTTCCTGGACACCGTCACCGAGGGCAGCGCCGCGGAGGCCGCGGGGCTCCAGCGCGGGGACATCATCACCCAACTGGGGGACACCGCCATCAC
>CALWOS010000011.1 GCA_944383185.1 uncultured Oscillospiraceae bacterium | reverse complement strand
AGGTGAAACTGAAAAAGGCCAGGTGGGCAACCAGGGCCGCACCATCGGCGACGCCTGTGTCACCTATGTCCCGGCTCTGGACAACCCCTTCTACTATGTGACGGAAGATACGCCGCTGTATGTACTGGCAGATGATGCCAGAACCGATGACGGGATTCAGGACAGCGATCTGACGCCAGCCACTGGCAACTTCAATTCGAACACAACCTACTATTTCCAAATCCGCTTCTATTCTGCGACAAACGCGGGCAGCGGCCCGGCGGCCATAGAGAGCACACAGTGGGTCTCCCGCCCCGGCACGTCCCTGCGCAGCCAGTCGGTGAATACAGGTACTGATAACTATCTCTATCTCAAAAAGGGCGAGCCCCGGCTGGGGAACCTGAACGACTTCCTGCGGGAGAAGGGGAATGAAAACAGCTCCGACACCGCCCAGATTTACCTGTATCTCTACTATGCCGGCAATCGGGACCATCCCGAAGCAGGGCAACCAATTTCTGATAATTTTGAGGTATACCACGGCAACAACGGCCGCCGGAGCGCCCCTCTGCCGGATGGTACCCTGTCGATCACAAAACAGGTGGTGGGCAACGCCGATCCTGACCAGGAATTTGAATTTCGGGTCGAGGCACATTATCATGATAGCCCGAATACTCCCGTAACCGGTGAAGTCAACGGCGTTACATTTACAAATGGCGCTGGAACTTTCAAACTCAAAGCTAACGAAACCCAGACTTTCTCTCTCCGGCAAACTGATACGGCTGGCGTTGATTGGTCAGTGGAGGAAATTACCACATATCCCGCGGGCACTGAGGGCGACTGGTCAACCGAAATCACAGGCTACAGCAGTGGTGTAACAGTGGATACAACGGGAGAAACTGCCTCCGGTACGCTGACGCCTGGGGGGAGCGAGGCCGTCACCTTCACCAATACCTACACCACGCCCACCGGCACTTTGACCGTCCGCAAGGATGTCGCCGGCGACGTGAACGCTGCCGACACGGCGGAGTTCTCCTTTACCTTGAAATTGGAGAACTTAGATGCTGGGGATAAGGTTCTAAGCGGCGGCAGCGAAATTACGCTCGACAATAATAGATCCTATACCTTCACCCTGTCCAACAGCCAGTCCCGCAGCTTCACCATCCCGGAGGGCGCCGAATGGAAGGTGACGGAGACCACCGCCCTGAACGGCAACTGGTCAACAAGTGTGAGCACAAGAACTGTTGGTGGCACACCGACGGTAGACGATGACGGCAAATCTGCCACCGGCACCATCGCACAGGGCGATGAAACCATCGTCGGCTTCATCAACACCTACACCTCCCCCGGTGCGCTGGTGATCAGCAAGACCGTGGAAGGGGCACAGGGAGCCGGGCCATATGACTTTACCGTGACGCTTCAGGACAGCTCTAATCAGCCCATCAGCGGAACCTTTGGCGATGTAACGTTTGACGAATATGGCCAGGCGACCTTCACTCTCTCCGATGACGAAAGCAAAACCATCCAGCACCTCCCCGCCGGTGCCCAGTGGACAGTCGCGGAGACTACAACCCTGGATGATAACTGGACAGTCACGGTAAACGGCCAGAGCGGCAACACCGCCAACGGCACCATCCAACGCGGCCAAGTCTCCACCGCCGCCTTCATCAACAGCGCGCCGGGCACGCTGACCGTGACCAAGGAGGCAGAGGGCGGCAGCGCGGGGCAGGAGTTCTCCTTCACGCTGGCTTACGGCGGGAGCAGCCAGCCCTTCACGCTGACTGACGGGGACTCCAAAAACTTTACGCTCCCCGCGGGGACGGCGTATACCGTGACGGAGGCCGACCCCGGCGCCCGGTGGAGCACCACGGTGAACGGCACAACCGGCAGGGAGATCACCGGGACGATCCGCGCCGGCGTGACTGACACCGCCGCCTTTGTCAACACCTACTCCGCGCCCGGCAGCACCGCCTATGTCCTCCGGTATGTCTCCAACGGCGGCACGGCATACCCCGACGAGCGCTACAGCCCCAACACCCTGGTGACCCTGGACAAGACCCCTGTCCGGGAGGGCTACACCTTCACCGGCTGGTATGCCGACGCGGCCCTCACCGAGCCGGTCAGCCAGGTGCGGATGACCGCGGACAAGACGGTCTATGCCGGCTGGGAGATCACCGGCGTGCCGGAGTGGCTCAACGGCGCGGATCACTTCGCCTATGTGATCGGCTACCCCAACGGCATGGTGGAACCGGAGAACGACATCACCCGGGCCGAGGTGGCGACGATCTTCTTCCGCCTCCTGACGGAGGAGGTGCGCGCCTCTCACCTCACCGGGGAGAACAGCTTTGCCGACGTCCGGGCGGACGACTGGTACAACACCGCGGTCTCCACCATGGAGGCCCTGGGGATCCTCCAGGGACGTACCGAGACCTCCTTCGCCCCGGACGCGCCCATCACCCGGGCGGAGTTCGCGGCTATCTGCGCCCGCTTTGACACCGGGCGCACCAGCGGGGACAGCAATTTCACAGACATCGCCGGCCACTGGGCCGAGGCGGAGATCGAGCGGGCCGTGGTCCTCGGTTGGATCACCGGCTATCCGGACAGCACCTTCCGGCCCGACGCGCCCATCACCCGGGCCGAAGCCATGACCATGATCAACCGGGTGCTCCAGCGCCTGCCTGAGAGCGCGGAGGATCTGCTTCCGGACATGACCGTCTGGCCGGACAACCCGCCGGAGCGGTGGTACTATCTGGCCGTGCAGGAGGCCACCAACAGCCACGCCTATATCCGCAAGGACGACGGCGTCCACGAGACATGGAAAGAGCTGTTGGAAAACCCGACTGGGCGCAATACCACAGCGCCTGACCGGGCCCCACGCGGGGCGGGCGCAGCCCCGCCTCGCACGGGCGGCGATCCCCGGCGCAGAAAGCAAAATATTTTATCAGTTTCCAGTGGCGCTGCCGATGGGCAGCGCCACTTTTCGGCCCTCTCTGCGGAGAACCCAGCGAGACGCGCTTGGTCTTGCAAAAGCGGGGAGAAACCTGTATACTAACAGGGAATCCAAAAATACGGCAAGGAGCTCGAACACCAGTGAACTATCTCCGGCAGGGGGCGGGTTTTTACCGCGACGTGCTGCGGCTGATGCTGCCCATGATCCTGCAGAACTTTGTGACCAACTTTATGGCCCTGGCGGACAATTTTATGGTGGGCGGTTTGAGCCAGACGGCCCTCTCCGCCGTGACCATGGCCAACACGCCCTTTTTCGTCCTGATGGTGGCCTGCTTCGGCATCCAGAGCGGGGCCTCCGTCCTGGTGGCCCAGTATTACGGCAAGGGCGACCTGCGCACGGTGAGCCGCGTGCTGGGCGTGGGCCTCTACATCTCCATGGGCGTCACCGCCGTGGCCGCGCTCCTGGCCGCGCGTTTCCCCCTGGAGATGATGCGCCTGCTCACCAACAATTCCGCCCTGTGGGAAATGGGGGCGGATTACGCCCGGATTGTGGGCTTTTCCTATTTCTTCGGTTCCATCTCCGGGATCTATCTGGCCGTGCAGCGGAGCGTGGAAAATCCGAAAGTGGGCGCCGTGATCCTGACGGCGTCCGGCCTTCTGAACATTTTCCTCAACTGGCTCTTCATCTTCGGCAGCCTGGGCGCGCCCCGGATGGGCGTGGCGGGGGCGGCCCTGGGCACGCTGCTCAGCCGCATCTTCGAGGTGCTGGCCGTGCTGGTCCATATCCGCCTGGACAAGCGCCTGCCTCTCTTCCCGCGCCTCATCTTCCGGCCCGGCGGCGTCATTTTCCGGGACTATGTGCGCTTTGCCCTGCCGGTGCTCTTCAATGAGCTGCTCTGGTCCGCGGGCATCAGCCTGTACTCTGTCATCTTCGGCCACATGCCGGACAACACCGCCCTCCTGGCGGCCTACACCGTGGCCAGCAACCTGGAGCGCGTGCTCAACGTGGCCCTCATCGCCGCGGGTAACGCCGCGGCGGTCATCATTGGCCGGGAGCTGGGCCGGGGCAACCAGGAGAGCGTGTACGGGAAGGCCGTTGCGCTCAACACCGTATCCCTGGGCGTGGGCGCGGCCAGCGTGCTGTTGCTGCTTTTCACCCGCTTTTTCCTGGCGGAGCAGCTCATCTTCCCTCTGATGCGCCTGGAGCCCGAGGCGGTGGGCATCGCCCTTTACATGCTCACGGTGCTGGCCTGTGTTTCCCCGCTCCGGGCCCTCAACCTGTGCAACATCACCGGCATCCTCCGGGGCGGCGGCGATGTGCGTTACGCCACGATCATGGATGTCTCCTTCATCTACCTGGCCTGCGCGCCCCTGGCGGCCCTGGCCGGCCTGGTGCTGAAGCTGGATATCCGCTACGTCTATCCCCTTCTCTGCCTGGATGAGGTCATCAAGGTGTGGTTCTGCCTGGCGCGGGTACGGTCCCGGAAGTGGATCCGGAACATCACCCGGGACATGGCGTGACAGCCGCGCCGCCCGTATCAAAAGGAGGTTTCCATGAAAAAAAGACACGTATTTCTGACGTTGCTGGCGGCGGCGCTGGTGCTGCTTCTCGCCGCCTGCTCGGACGGGATCCTGCCCTGGGTCACCGTCCCGCCGGAGACCACGCCTCCCGCCGGGGACGACGGGGCCTACAACGCCCCTCTGGGAGATCTGGAGATTAACCAGGCCCTGAGCTACCGCCGGGAAGCCGACGGGACGCTGACGCTCATGGACAGCTTTGTGGCGGACCGGAACACCACAGTGTTCGTGAACTTGAACACCAGCCTCGCGCCAGACCTGGAGGGCGGCTCCCAGACCCTCACTGTGACCCGGGACGGGGAAGAGGTGTTTACCCTTCTGCCCCATGAGAGCAGCACGGCCATGCGCATCGCCTTCCACATCGACGGGGAACATGCCGCCCAGCTCACGCCCGGGGACTACACCTTCACGGTCACCCTGGAGGCCTCCACCGCCAGCCGGGAAGTGAGCCTGCTGGAAACCCAGCCCCTGCGCATCCTCCTGATCCCCATCCAGGGGAACTTCCACGGGGAGGTGTCCCAGCCTGCGGAGGGCTGGGAAAACAGCACGGACCATTTGCTGAGCTGCTTCCCCATCTCCAACAGCAGCCTGGAAGTGACGGTGTCCGACGTGATGGACCTGTCCTCCGAGCAGCTGGACCTGACCACTGCCGCGGGCCTGCAGTCCGTCTGGCTGGCGCTGCAGCAGTTCCGGGGCTCCCTGGGGAGCTATGACGCCGTGTTCGGTTTTGTGGACAGCCCCATGGGCGTCACACGGAACATCGACTGCTACGCCCCCACGGCGGACATTGCCCTGCTGAGCACCACCTCCAGTGCCCTGAGCGCCCTGGTGACCCATCAGGTGGCCCAGATCCTGGGGGCCGGAGACGAATATGAGGGCGGCATTTTCCGCATGGAGGTGAACGACCCGCCCTACGGCTTCACCGGCACGGACGCCGACGGGGACGAAGTCCGGGCCACGGACCAGACGGTGGAAAACGCCCGGGACTTCGGCCTGTTCAGCGACGGCGCCTATATCTATCCGGAGCAGAACGCCTTTGACAGCTACACTATCCAGGCCAAGAACGGCGCCGTGAGCCTCATGGGCAGCGCCGGGGACGAGCGCTCCGAGACCCACTGGATCACTGCCCAGCTCTGGGACTATCTCTATGAAAAGTTCACCCAGCCGGAGGATCCCATCAGCCATACAGAGGACACGGCACTGATCCGGGGCATCCTTTACCGCCCCGGAGAGTACACCCCCCAGAGCTGCTACGATGACGCCCTGGTGGCGGGCGACGCCCTGCCCGGCCTCTCCGAAACAGATGAAGACGCCCTGGCGGAATTCACCCCCGGCCAGGCGGAGGCGGGGGGAAGCCCCTACTACTTCGTCTTTACCGCCCAGAACGGCAGCGTGCTGGACGTGGTGCCCTACACACCGGAGTTCTACTCCGAAAGCGACCCGCCGGAGCTGCTGGAGATGGCCTATGTGAAGTGCATCGTCACCGTGCCCGTGGGCAGCACCGCCGTGTCCCTGTACGGCCCAGTGTACCCCACCGTGACGGACCAGACCAACGCGGACCTGGGCGTGGAGGGCCAGAGCAGCGCCGACTACGACGCCGAGCCCACCACGGAACTGCTCTGGGAACAGGCCATCAGCTCCTACGCCCCGGAGGCCAGCATCACCAACATGAATTCCAATCTGTACACCGGCGTCATCACCCCTGCCTGGACCGGCAGCGACGCGGACGGAGACAGCCTGGTTTATGAGCTCTATTTCCTGGACGACAAGGGCGAGCCCTTCCGGGTCTATGGCGGCAGCGGCACGGACTGCAGCATCGACCTGAGCCAGTTCTCCGTGTGCCAGGAGGCGCGGATGATCCTCCGGTGCACCGACGGCTTCCGGAGCGTATTCTATCTCACCGATACTTTCTCCACCGACCCCGCCCTGGCAGAAGGTGCCGCGGTCTCCAGCACGGATCTCTCGGCCTAACCGGCTTCTCTTTCAAGTGAAAAGGACGCCCAAGTATGGGCGTCCTTTTCACGTATACAGGGGGGCCGTTGACAAAGTACCGGTTTGCCACAAGCTGCCACGACTGGAACCGGCACAATGCCAAAGGTACGGGCCTCTCCCCGCTCCAGTCGAAAAAGATAGGCCGTTCCCGACGTAATGCCATTCAAGGCTTTTCTCTCCTACCGGCAAAATAGAGACGCCCGGCCGGTTGGCCGGGCGTTCCTCAGGGGATCTCGGGGAAAACAAAAGAAAAAGAAGGACAAGAGAAATAGCAAAGTGTGTCGTTTCGCAGCGAGGCTCAGGCGCTCTTCTTGCCGGTCTTCACGCTGGTGGGCTCCATGGTGGGAGCCGCGGCCTTGTGGTCTACGCTGTACATATGGGTGATGAGGTCCAGGACCTTGTTGGAGTAGCCCATCTCGTTGTCGTACCAGGAGACGACCTTCACAAAGGTATCCGTCAGGGCGATGCCGGCGGTGGCGTCAAAGATGGAGGTACGGGTGTCGCCCAGGAAGTCACTGGAAACCACGGCGTCCTCGGTGTAGCCCAGGATGCCCTTCATGGGGCCCTCGCTGGCCTTGCGCATGGCCTGGCAGATCTCGTCATAAGTGGCGGGCTTGGCAAGGTTCACGGTGAGGTCCACCACGGAGACATCCAGAGTGGGCACACGCATGCTCATGCCGGTGAGTTTGCCGTTGAGCTCAGGGATGACCTTGCCCACGGCCTTGGCTGCGCCGGTGCTGCTGGGGATGATGTTCCCCGTGGCGGCGCGGCCGCCGCGCCAATCCTTCTTGGAGGGGCCGTCCACGGTCTTCTGGGTGGCGGTGACGGAGTGGATGGTGGTCATCAGGCCGTCCACGATGCCCCAGTTGTCGTTGAGGACCTTGGCGATGGGGGCCAGGCAGTTGGTGGTGCAGGAGGCGTTGGACACGAAGTCCATGGAGCTCTCATAGGTCTTGTGGTTCACGCCCACCACGAACATGGGGGTGTCATCCTTGGAGGGGCCGGTCATGACAACCTTCTTGGCACCCGCCTGGATGTGGCCCTGGGCCTTCTCCTTGGTGAGGAACAGGCCCGTGGACTCCACCACATACTCCACGCCCAGCTCGCCCCAGGGCAGAGCGCTGGGGTCCTTCTCGGCGTAGACCATGATCTTCTGGCCATTGACGATAATGGCGTCGTCCGTGTAGGAGATCTCCCCGTCGAACTTGCCGTGCATGGTGTCGTAACGCAGCATGTAAGCCATATAGTCCGGGGTCATGCCGGGGTCGTTGATCCCCAGAAAACGAATATCGTCCCGCTCAATACCGGCGCGGAACACCAGGCGGCCGATGCGGCCAAAGCCGTTGATACCCACATTGATCTGATTTTTCATGGTATAGTTTCCCTCCCGATTTTTTCAAGCCGGTTTAACATATCAAATGTATCATACGTCTGTCATGTATGTATTATACGTGAGACTTGGGAATTTGTAAATAGTGAAATGCACTTTTCTCCGTTGTGCATCAAGAAAGCTGGAAAAAATCAGCGCTTTTTATCAGATACCACAGCGCACCTTTTCCCTGTCAGCTCTGGAAGAAGTTTCCTCGGCAAAAAGCGCCCTCCGGCCAAGGCCGGAGGGCGGGAAAAACCGTTGGGAAACGTGTTGCAGCCGTATTTATTTGTCCACGCTCCTGGCAAAGCTGACCCCATCTTTGTGGAGAAAGACATCCAGCTTTACCCGGTCCGCCCGGATGAGGCTCTGGGTAAACTCGTACACCAGCCCTGTCTCTGTGCGGGTGCGGCGCTGGGCGGAAAAGGCGCAGCTCCCCGGGCGGCAGCCCAGCATCTCCGCCTCCTGCCGGCCCATCACCACAGCCTCATAGGAGTCCACAGCGCTGAACGGGACAATCCCCACCTCATACAGCAGGCTGTAAAAGCTGTGGGTCTGGAGCAGTTCCCGGGTGAGCTTGGGGTATATGTACTGGGGGTAAAAGGAGGTTTCCAGAATGAGGGGCTCCTCGTTCACGTTCCGAATCCGGGTAAACCGGTACACGGGGGTCTGGGGGTTGGAAAGCTCCAGCACCTTCACGATGTCCGGGGTGGGCTCCATCACCTCAAAGTCGATCAGGGTGGAGGACGGCGTCATCCCCATGGCGCTGATCTCCGAGGTGAAGGAATAGACCGTGTCGGACTTCCGGCGCATTTTGGGCTCCGCCACAAAGGTTCCCCGGCCCTGCTTGCGGACTACAAGGCCCTCTGTCTCCAGGGCGCCGATGGCCTGGCGCACGGTGCTCCGGCTGATATTGAAGGTTTTGCACAGCTCCGCCTCCGAGGGGAGCAGGTCGCCCGGCTCCAGCGTGCCGGCGGAGATGTTGCGGTTTACGATGCTGACCAGTTGGGAATAGAGCGGGATGTCGCTGTCCATGGACAGCTTGCTCTGCAAGATGGGGTTGTGGCTCATGGGACCGTGGTACTCCTTCTCAGTTTGTCGTCTCAATGCTTGTATGGTATGTCACATACCTGTACCAAACATTGTTCTCATTATAGTCAGTTTACGAAAACTTTGCAAGCCCTTCGCCTATTTTTATTCATTTCATTCAATAACAGTGCTTTATTTTTGTTTAGAGTTATGAGAACCACGGGAAATATGCGTCTCTTTCCGCAAAAAGTGTCTGTTTGTCAGCGCCGCCGCCTGGCGGGCCAGGAGGCACAGGGCCAGGAGATTGGGCAGGGCCATGAGCGCGTTGCCCAGGTCCGCCGCCGCCCAGGCCGCCTCCAGGCTGCCCACGGTCCCCAGGACGGTGCAGAGGGAAAACAGCAGCACATAGCCCCGGCCCCAGCGCCCGCCGGTGAGCCAGGCCCAGCAGCGCTGGCCGTAGACGCCCCAGGTGAGGATGCTGGAAAAGGCGAACAGCGTCAGGGATACCGCCAGGAACCACTCCGCCGCGCCGGTACCGAACGCCGTCCCCAGGGCTTTGACGTTCCAGGCCACCGTCCCCATCTCCCCATAGGGCAGGTCCAGCCCGGCGCACAACAGGCAAAGCCCCGTGGCCGAGCACACCACCACCGTGTCCACAAACACCTCGCACACGCCGTACAGCCCCTGGCGGGCCGGGTCCCGCTCCTGGGAGCTGGCGTGGATCATGGGAGAGGAGCCCAGGCCCGCCTCATGGGAAAAGAGGCCCCGGCGCAGCCCCCAGGAGAGGGTCTCCCGGAGGCCGATGCCCGCGGCGCCCCCCGCCGCCGCCTCCGGGCAGAAGGCGCCCACGGCGACTTCCCGGAGCACATGTGGCAGCGCCGGCAGCCGGCAGAGGATCACATAGAGGCAGCCGGTGAGGTACAAAAGGCCCATCAGCGGCACCAGATACTGGCACACCGCCCCCAGCCGGGCCGCTCCCCCCAGGAGCACCACCGCGGCCAGGGCCGCCAGCACGAGACCCAGCGCCAGGCGGAAGGCCCCGTCATGCCCGGAGGCATCCATCACCGGAGAGAGGGCCGCGGCGATGTTGCCTGCCTGGACGCCCCCGCCCCCGGCAAAGGCGGCCCCGCAGCCGCCCAGGGCAAACACCACTGCCAGGGGCCGGGCGCGGCGCCCCAGGCCGCCGGTGATGTAGTACATGGCGCCGCCGGCGTATGCCCCGCCCCGCTCCCGCCGCCGCCACCGCATGGCGAGCAGCACCTCGGCATATTTGGTGGTCATGCCCACGGCGGCGCTCACCCAGATCCAGAACAGGGCCCCCGGCCCGCCCAGGGTGATGGCGGCGGTGACGCCGGCCACGTTCCCCGTGCCGATGCTGCCCCCCAGTGCGGCGCACAGGGCCTGGAAGGGGGACACCTCCCCCGGCCCGGCCTTGGCCTTCCCCCGCCCCAGGGCCTTCCCCAACGTCTCCCGGAGGCAATAGCCCAGGCAGCGCAGGGGCCGGCCCCGGAGCCGCGCCGTGAGATACAGCCCTGTACCCAGGAACAGCAGCGCCATGGGCCCCGACCACAGCGCCGTGCCCAGGCGTCCCAGCCATTCCCCCCCGTGTTCCAGCAGTTCCATGGCGCCCCTCCCTCTCGATGAGTATGCAAAAAAGATGGATTCTTCTATTATGCTATGCGCACAAGGGAGAGGCCATGCCCCCCTGAGCCTGTCGAGAAAGCCTCGCAGAGTTCGCGGCCGCAGCCGTGAAAAAAGTGAAAGTCTGTTTTTTCCGGGGACATGCGCCACGGGAAAAACACCTCTCACGGAGCGATCGTCGAATTGCCCGTCTTTGACGGGCAACCGAGGCGCAGAGCGGAGTGCTTCCCTTTTGCCGAAAATGGCCGGAGCCATTTTCGGCAACCCGGAGGGAAAGGCCATGCCCCCTTGACTTTCCCGGGGAAACGGAGTAATATCATCCACCGAAACCCGAGATTCTGCAATTGACCGCATACAAGCACACGACATAAGAAAGGATGCGAGGATACAATGAAAAGCTGTAAAACCGCCCGGCGGTTTCTTGCCGCTGCGCTCATTATCTGCCTGCTGGGCAGCCTGGGCAGCGCCTTTGCCATAGACGCGGGCCAGGCCCGGGCCGTGATCGGCGCGGACCTCACTCAGGAGCAGAAGGACGCCGTCTACGCCACCTTCGGCGTCACCGCCGGCTCCGTTCCGGAGCTCACGGTGACCAACTCCGAGGAACGCACCTACCTGGAGGGTTATGTGGACAGCTCCGTCATCGGGAGCCGGTCCATCTCCTGCGTGTACATCGAGACCCTCAGCGAGGGCAGCGGGCTCCAGGTGAGCTGCTCCAACATCACCTGGTGCACCCAGGAGATGTACGTCAACGCCCTGGTGACCGCGGGTATCTCCGACGCCAAGCTCATCGTCACCGCCCCCTTCGGCGTGTCCGGCACGGCGGCCCTCACCGGCATCTACAAGGCCTATGAGGACATCTCCGGCCAGCCCCTGAACGAGCTGGCCAAGCTGGCCGGGACCCAGGAGCTGGTGATCACCGCGGAGCTGGCCGATACCGTGGGCAACATCGACGCGGTGACCATCGTCAACGAGCTCAAGGGCATCCTGGACCAGACGAAGGACATGACGGACGACGAGCTGCGGGAGCAGATCCGCTCCATCGCCAGCCAGTACAACGTCACCCTCACCGACGGCCAGGTGGACCAGCTCCTGAGCCTGTGCCGTTCCCTGGAGGGCCTGAGCAGCGACGAGCTCAAGGCCAGGGTGGAGCAGGTCCAGGGCATCCTCACCAGCCTGGCCGGCGCCCAGGAGACCGTCACCGGCATCCTCGGCAGCATCAAGAGCTTCTTTGAGGCCATGGGCAACTTCTTCGCCAACCTCTTCAATTGACACCGCAGTTTTCCATAAAGCCTGCCGCAGAAATTGCGGCGGCCTGTCCCTTTTGTCCAAGAAGGCTTTGCCTTCTTGGACAAGCTGAAACCTGCCGCGGAATCCTCTGCGGCAGGTTTCTTGATATTTTTCTTGCAACTGCGCGCGTCTCCCCATATAATAGGAGGTAACAAAGCCGTTTTGCGGGAAAAACGGCAAAATCCTGCGGCGGTTTTCCGGGAAAAGCGAAAAGCCGTCCGGCCTGAACCGGACGGCAATCACCGGAGGAAAACAGTTTAGAAAAAGGCCATGGCCTTTTTCTGCATGGGTACCCATGCAGAACGCGCCGCGCTTGCAGCCGGAAGGGAGAGACGAGGATGGAAAAGGTCAACCGGTATGCGTTCGAGGGAGAGGTGATCGAAGTCCCCGTGCGCTGGGACGCGGCCCTCCGGCGGGAGGCGGAGGACTACGGGGACTACTATGACGGGCCGGTTTACACCCCGGCGGGCCGTCCCGTCCTCCTGACCATTGAGGACGCCTGCCCGGAGGCCGAGATGGTGGACGACGACCCGGCCAGCATCGACTGCGGCTCCTGCCGCCATTATCATCAATTTCCCGGTTCTCTGCTGGGCGTATGTAATAACGAGAAACGGAGGA
>CALWOS010000010.1 GCA_944383185.1 uncultured Oscillospiraceae bacterium | reverse complement strand
ATCATGGAGGCCACGGTGATGACGTCTCGGAAGCTGTAGCCCATCTGTTCGGCCAGGTCCAGCATCTCCTGGGTGCGCTTGAGGTGGAAGGTGCCCAGGAGACGGTCAATGGTGCTGGTGGCGCTCTGTCCCTCGTAGAAATAGTAGGTGTCCGGGAACAGGAAGCCCTCCAGACGGGAGGCGTCGCCCAGGGGGATGTCCTCCAGGAAGGGGTAGGTGAAGTCGTAGTTGGCAGCGGCGTTCATCAGGTCCACGTAGGAGCAGATGTTGTTCTCATCCAGACGCTGGAAGATCTGGTGCATGGTGAAGCCCTCCGGGAAGGTGACTTTTGTCTCCACCTGGTTGGCCGAACCCACCTGCATGTTGGACACCAGGGCCCGATAGTCCAGCTCCGTGGTCAGGGAATAGGTACCCGGGTCAATCTTGGTATCGGCGTCGGAAAACATGGCAAAGATCTTGAAGAGGAAGGGGTACTCGATAATCCCGGCGTTTTTCAGCTCCGTGGCCACATAGTCGATGTCCGCGTAGGTAACAGTCTCCGTCAGCGGCGTGCCGTCGGCGGCGTACTCGGGGTTGCCTTCATCATCCGTGACCGGCTCTTCCTTGTACTCGAAGATGTCCTGGGGCAGGGTCACCGTGGCGCTGAGCTCCGCCTTGTTCAGGGCCAGGACGTCCGAGGCGAACATCCAGCCCACACAGGCCAGCACAATGCTCAGGCTGATGACGAACACGCCGTACATCAGCCCGCCCAGGCAGCCCCGGCGGCTGTCCCGCCGGAAGCGGATGGGCCGGTAGTCCCGTTCCTCAAAGTCCGGATCCTCGTACTCCGCGTCCAGGTCGGCGTCATAGGCCAGCATCTCATCCCTGGCCAGCCCCTGGTCATCCTGCTCTTTTTTCCAATTGTAATTCTGATCGGCCATAACATATCTCCTTGGGCTTTTTCCTGGCGGAGTCACCCCTCCGCACGCAGAGGCATAGTATATCGCAGACGGAGGGAACGGCGCCGCCTTCCGCACCATAATGAAAACGACAGATCCGCGTCTGCCCGGCCCGCCACGCAGGGCGGCAGAGGGCTGAGAAATCCTTTTTTGCGTGGAGAAAGGGAAATATCATGTTCTGTGGGAATAACAATAGCTGCATCTGGATCATCCTGATCCTCATTCTTCTGTTCTGCTGCGGCGGCTCCGGCTGTGGCTGCAGCTGCAGCTGCAGCTGCACGGACAACTGCAACTGCTCCAACAACTGCGGCTGCTAAAGGCGCAGCCGTCTGGGACATACGCCGGAAGCCGGCTGCGTGCCGGCGGAGCGGCGGCTGAAAACCGCGGCGTGCAAAAGCGCCGCCCGGCTGTCCGGGTAAGGCATCCGGCACAAGCCAGGTGCAGCATAAAACCGTTGCGGCGGGGCCCTTTCCGGGCTCCGCTGTTTTATTTCACCGGCAGCGCAGGATCCGCGCCTCCGTCACCACGCAGTCCACACCCATATCGTGGGCCTCCCGGGGGGCCTGGGGGCAGAGCATCTGCTCCCGGCACAGCCCGGCGGAAAACACCCGGCACTTGGCCAGGAAGCGGTCATAAAACCCGCCCCCCTGCCCCAGGCGGTAACCCTCCGGGTCAAAGCTCACCGCGGGCACCAAAAGGAGGTCCGTCCCCTCCGGCAGCGCCCGGGGCGCGTCCGCCCCCGGCTCGGGGATATGCAGCGCGCTCTCCCCCAACGGCTCCGTCCCGAAATAGCGGGCAAAGTCCATCAGCCCGTCCCCGGTGATCACCGGCAGGAAAACCTCCTTCCCGGCGTCCAGGGCGGCGCGGATCACGGCATGGGTGTCCGGTTCCCGGCCCACGCTGAAGTAGGCGAAGATCCGCCCCGCGGCCCGGTATTCCGGCAGCGCCAGGAGCCGGGCGCAGATGGCGGCGTTGCTCCCTTCCACATAGGCGGCGTCCAGGGCGCGCATTCGAGCGCGCATCTCTTTCCGAAATGCCTTCTTATCCATGAAAGCACATACCCGTTCTCACCTGGTCCGCGGCGGCCTGGCCCCGGAGCCGGGCGAGGATGGCAAGGGCAAAGGGCATGGCTGCGCCGGGGCCCTCCCCGGTAATGCGGTCCGGCGTTTCCACCACGGCGCCGCCCACATACGTCCCGCCCCGGACCTGGGTCTCCATACCCGGGTAACAGGTGTAGCGGCGGCCATCCAGGAGCCCCAGCCTGCCCAGGGCCCGGGGCGCGGCGCAGATGGCGCACAGGAGCGCTCCTGCCATATCCCCGGCCCGCAGGAGGCGGGAGAGGGCTTCGCTTTTTTCCAGATTGTCCACACCTGGCAGCCCCCCCGGGAGCACCAGGCAGTCCTCGGCGGAGACGGCGGCAATGTCCTCCACGGCGCAGTCCGCTGTCACGGGGATACCGTGGGCGCCGGTAACCGTGCGGCTGCGTTCCACAGAGACCAGACGCACCTCCACGCCGCCCCGGCGCAGCACGTCCACCGGTGAGAGGGCCTCCAGCTCCTCAAAGCCGGTGCCCAGGAATACATATACCATATACGCTCACTCCTTTTTCCGCATCCCCGCCAACCTTTACAGCAGTGCGGCGACGCGCCCGCGGATGTCCTTGTGTATGTCCTCCGGCGGGCGCATCCGCCCCGCCGGGTCCAGGCATGGGATACGCTGCCAGCCGTAGTGTCCGGCGGCGAAGCGCCCGGCCTCCAGGCAGGCGGCCAAATAGTCCCGGTCCGTTTCGTGGATGTCCCCGCGCTCCCCGGTCCGGGCCTGCCGTCCGGCGATTTGGCGGAGGGCGGCCTCCAGGCTCACATCCAGGTAGAGCACCAGATCCGGCCTGGGCAGCTCCAGGAGGCGGAACTCGAAATCATAGAGCCAGTCCAAATAGTCCCGCCGCGCCTGTCCCGTGAGCTTTGCCCCCTGGTGGCAGGCGTTGCTGGTGGTGTAGCGGTCCGAGAGGATCAGTTTCCCGGCCCGGTAATCCGCCCCCCAGTCGGACTTGAAGGCGGCATAGCGGTCCACGGCGTAAAAGGTGGACGCGGCATAGGCGTTCACGTCACCGGGCCTCGCCCCAAAGGCGCCGCCCAGGTAGAGGCGCACCAGGGCGCTGCTCTCCTGATCGTAGCGGGGGAACACAATCCGGCGCAGGCTGCGCCCCTCCCGTTCCAGGCTCTGCCAGAGCAGCCGGAACTGGGTGGATTTCCCGCTGCCGTCGATTCCTTCCAGTACGATAAGTCTAGCTTGCATCATTTTTCCCTCGCGTGCGCTTTTTGTGTGCACACCAGGGCCAGAAACGCCGGCAGCTTCATCATCCGGCCGATGCGCTTCGGCTCCCGGCACAGGCGGTAAAACCACTCCAGCCCCAGTTTCTGAAAGGCCGGAGGGGCCCGGCGCACCACGCCGGCAAACACGTCCAGGCTGCCGCCCAAGCCCGCCATGAGGCCCACATCCAGCTCCCCTTTGTGCCGGAACATCCACTTTTCCTGCTTGGGGCAGCCCAGGCACACCAGCAGAAGGTCCGGCTTTGCGGCGTTTATGGCCGCGACAATCGGGCCGTCCTCCTGGAAATAGCCGTGGTGGGTACCGGCGATCTTCAGTCCGGGATGCTTCCGCTCCAGGTTCCGGGCGGCCTGCTCCGCCACACCGGGCTTGGCTCCCAGGAGGAAGGCGCTGCCCCCCTCCTTTGCCAGGCGGGCCATGAGCTGGTCAGCAAAGTCGATGCCTGGGAGCTTTTCCCGGAGGGGCTTACCCAAAAGCCGCGCCCCGTAAAGGATGCCGATGCCGTCCGGCAGGACCAGTTCCGCCCGCTGGAGAAGCTCCCGGAGCTCCGGGTCCTCCCGGGCGGCCATGACGATCTCCGGGTTCGGCGTCACAACAATGGCCCGGCTCCGGCGGCGGATGTGCTCCATCCCGGCGGCGAGGGCCTCGTCCATGGCGAGGTTATCGAAGCCCACGCCCAATACGTCAATCCGCATAGTTTTCTCCCTGTGGCATATTCACCCGGATCTGCCCCAGCACCTGGCCGATGGGCTGACGGATGACCAGCTCCGCCTGGCTGTCCCGGCTGGTGGCGTCCCGGTTCAGGAGCACCAGATGGCGCCCCCGGAAATAGTCGATGAGGCCCGCCGCGGGGTACACCGCCAGAGAGGTGCCGCCCACGATGAGCAGGTCCGCCCGGCGGAGATGATGTACCGCCTGGCTGAGGACGTCCTGACTGAGGCCCTCCCCATAGAGCACCACGTCCGGCCGCACCAGGCCGCCGCAATGCTCGCACCGGGGCACCCCCTGGCCGAAATCCACCCGCTCCGTGGGGCAGGGCGCTCCGCACTTGGTGCAGTAGCACCTTCTGGTGGTGCCGTGGAGCTCCAGGACGCAGCGGCTGCCTGCCGCCTGGTGGAGTCCGTCGATGTTCTGGGTGATCACGGCCCTGAGCTTTCCGGCCCGCTCCAGCTCCGCCAGCTTCCGGTGGGCAGCGTTGGGCCGGACGTCCGGGCAAACCAGCTTGGCGCGGTAAAAGCGGTAGAACTCCTCGGGATCCCGATAGAAAAAACTGTGGCTGAGAATCTCCTCCGGCGGGTAGCGCCACTGCTGGTGGTAAAGCCCGTCGGTGCTGCGGAAGTCCGGGATGCCGGACTCCGTACTCACGCCCGCGCCGCCGAAAAAGACGATATACCCGCTCCCATCCACAAGCTCCTGCAGGCGCTGGATTTCCTGAGACATGTCCGTATCCCTCCTTTATTCGCCGCTTTTTCCCTGCGGCATCTCATATGGAGTACATTATACACATTTTTCCATGGATTTACAAGCCCGCCGGCAAAAATGGCAAAGAAGGCGCGGCAGTGCCGCGCCTCAGGCTGTCAAAAGCAGGCCCAGAAGGCCTCGCAGAGTTTGCGCCCGCAGGCGCAAACAGAGTAAAAACCGTTTTTGGCCAGGGCGTGTACCTGGCCAAAAACTTTTCTCACGGAGCGCGCGAGGGCTTTGTCCGCAACAAGCGGGCAAAGCCTGCGCGAAGCGGAGTGCAGCTCCCTGTCAAAAAGGCCGAAGGCCTTTTTGACAGGCTCCGGCGGGAACGCCTGACAGGCGTTCCCGCCGGAATGTTTTATCCCTGGGGATTCATGGTGTAGTTGGGCGCTTCCTTGGTGATGTAAATATCGTGAGGATGGCTCTCCTTCAGCCCGGCGCTGGTAATGCGGACAAACTTGCTGTCCTTCCGCAAGGTCTCAATGTCGGGCGCGCCGCAGTAGCCCATACCGGAGCGCAGCCCGCCGGTGAGCTGGTAGAGGGTCTCCCCCACCGGCCCCCGGTAGGGCACCCGGCCCTCCACGCCTTCCGGCACCAGTTTTTTGTTGCTCTCCTGGAAGTAGCGGTCCCGGGAGCCGCTGGCCATGGCGCCCATGCTGCCCATGCCCCGGTAGACCTTGAACTGCCGGCCCTGGTAGACCTCCGTATCTCCCGGGCTCTCCTCGCAGCCGGCCAGGAGGCTGCCCAGCATGACCACGCTGCCCCCCGCGGCGATGGCCTTGACGATGTCTCCGGAGTACTTCACACCGCCGTCAGCGATGATGGGAACGTCATACTTGTCCGCCATTTCCGCGGCCCGGAGGATGGCGGTGACCTGGGGCACGCCGATGCCCGCCACCACCCGGGTGGTGCAGATGGAGCCCGGGCCGATGCCCACCTTCACGCAGTCCGCCCCGGCCTTGATGAGGGCCTCGGTGCCCTCCGCCGTGGCCACGTTGCCCGCCACCAGCTGGACTTCCGGGAATGCGTTTTTCACCTTCTCCACATTCCGGAGAATGTTGTGGCTGTGGCCGTGGGCGCTGTCCAGCACCAGCACATCCACCCCGGCCTCCACCAGGGCGCCGGCCCGGTCCAGCACGTCCGATGTGGCGCCGATGGCCGCCGCGCACAGGAGCCGGCCCTTGGCGTCCTTGGCGGAGTTGGGGTAGGTCAGGGCCTTCTCAATATCCTTGATGGTGATGAGGCCCTTGAGGTGGTAATGCTTGTCCACGATGGGCAGCTTTTCGATCTTGTGGGCGTGGAGGATTTTCCGGGCCTCCATGAGGGTGGTTCCCTCCTTGCCGGTAACCAGGTTGTCCCGGGTCATGACCTCGTCGATCTTCTTGGTCATGTCCTCTTCAAATTTCATATCCCGGTTGGTGATAATGCCGATCAGCCGCCCCGTCTCGTCCACAATGGGAACGCCGGAGATGCGGTACTTGGCCATCAGGGCGTCGGCGTCAGCCAGGCAGTGGCCGGCGGAAAGGGAGAAGGGGTTGGTGATCACGCCGTTTTCCGAGCGCTTGACCATGTCCACCTGATCCGCCTGGGCCTGGATGGACATGTTTTTGTGTATGACGCCGATGCCGCCCTCCCGGGCGATAGCGATGGCCATGCGGCACTCGGTGACGGTGTCCATGGCGGCGCTCATCAGGGGGATGTTCAGCCGCAGCGTCCGGGTCAGGCGGGTGCTCAGGTCCACATCCGCCGGGAGCACGTCGCTCTCCGCGGGGATCAGCAGCACATCGTCAAAGGTCAGGCCCTCATAGGCGACGCGGTCCATGATTCTTTCCTGCTCCATTTCCGCTTCCACACTCCTTTTGTGTTTTTTGTCATTGTACTTCCAAAGACACGGTGCGTCAAGAGCGGAGGGCGCCCCGGCGGGGGATTTCGTCTTTCTGTCCGTCTTTTCCCGTTTTTCCTTGCATTTCCCTGCCAAAACCGCTACAATCAAAGAAACCCGACAGATTCCGGAGGAGAAAAGCCATGCCCTTTTTTGTCGACCCCCAGTTGTACTTCGGCCCGCCGGAGGCTCCACTCCCGCCCCAGGACGGCTGCTTTGCCCTGCTGGAGCGCCTGGGCATCGCCTACGCCCGGGCCAACCACGACCATGCGGACACCATCGAGGCCTGCCACGCGGTGGAGGCCGTGCTGGGCTGCCGTATCTGCAAAAACCTCTTCCTCACCAACCGGCAGCAGACCCATTTTTATCTTCTGATGATGCCCGGGGACAAGCCCTTCAAAACCAAGGATCTGTCCCGTCAACTGGGTGTGGCCCGTTTGAGCTTCGCCTCCCCGGAGCAGATGGAACAGTACCTGAACCTCCGCCCCGGCGCGGTGAGCGTCCTGGGCCTGATCTACGACAGGGAACGCGCCGTAGAGTTGGTGATAGACCGGGAGCTCTTGGGGGAGGAATTCCTCTCCTGCCACCCCTGCGACAGCAGCGCCACCCTCCGCCTGACTACGGCGGACGTGATGAAAAAGCTCCTTCCCGCTCTGGGCTACACCCCCACTCTGGTAGACCTCCCCTGGCCAGAAGCAAATTCATGAGGGAAAGTTGAAGCGAGCTGGGCAATTGCCCGGCTCGCTTTTTTTGTCGAACGGACTTGCATTTTGCAGTTTACATTGCGTTTTTATGAATCCTTAGCTAACATTTTACATCAAATAAGTATTTTTTTATTCAAATTTCATAATTTCGCAATAATTATGTGATATATTGAAAAGGATAATACTTTATGGACTGAAGGAGGAGGATACGATGAGCTGGCAGGAAAACCTGCAAAACAGTGTCCGCACGGCGGAGGCATTGTGTCAGATCATGGGCGCGGGGCCGGAAATGCTGGAACAGTACCGGCAGATTGTGGCGCGCTACCCCATGTGCATTACACCCTACTATCTTTCCCTCATCGACTGGAACGACCCCAAGGACCCCATTCGGATGATGAGCGTGCCCAGCCTGGCGGAGCTGGCCGCCCAGGGCGATGAGGACACCAGCGGCGAGCAGAGCAACACCAAGTTGGATGGCGTCCAGCACAAATACGGCCAGACCGTTTTGATCCTCTCCACCAACCAGTGCGCCATGTACTGCCGCCACTGCTTCCGCAAGCGGATGGTGGGCCTCACCACCCAGGAGCTCAACGAGCGCCTGGACCAGGCGGTGGCCTATATCCGGGCCAACCCCTCCATCAACAACATCCTGGTCTCCGGCGGGGACGCCCTGCTCAACCCCAACGCCCTCATCGCCCGGTATCTGGAGGAGCTCACGGCCCTGCCTCAGCTGGACCTGATCCGGTTCGGCTCCCGGCTGCCGGTGGTGCTGCCGGAGCGCATCTATGACGATCCGGAGCTTTTGGACCTCTTCGCAACATATGGGAAGAAGAAAGCCCTGTATGTGGTGACCCAGTTCAACCACCCCCGGGAGCTGACGCCGGAAGCCCACAAGGCTCTGGCGTGCCTGACGGAGCGGGGGGTGTTCCTCCGGAACCAGACGGTACTGCTCAAGGGCGTGAACGACGACCCCGCCGTACTGGGCGAGCTGTTCCGCGGCCTCACGCGGGTGGGGGTGGCCCCCTATTATGTGTTCCAGTGCCGCCCGGTGAAGGGGGTTATGGGCCATTTCCAGGTGCCCATCAACCGCGGCGTGGAGATCGTCCGGGACGCCAAAGCCATGCAGAACGGCGTGGGGAAATCAGCGCGCTACGCCATGAGCCACCCCAGGGGCAAGATCGAAATCGTGGGAAAGACGGAGGACGGCCAGGTCCTCTTCCATTTCCACCAGTGCAAATATCCCCAGGAGGACACCGGCCGGATTTTTGCCCGCCGCCTGGCGGATGACCAGTGCTGGCTGGACGACACGCTCAACTGAATCCAAAAGGCCAGCTTCAAACTCGAGGCTGGCCTTTTGCATCTTGGTGAGAGGAGCCGCCTGGCTCCAGCAAGAAACAATCAAAAAGCCGCCCTGTCATGAAAACAGGGCGGCTTTTGCGTTTTGAATTGTGGATTAGTAGTACCGCTTGTTCTTGTTCTTCCGGGCAGCCTCGGACTTCTTGCGGCGCTTGACGCTGGGGCTCTGGTAGTACTCCTTCTTCCGGAGGTCAGACAGAACGCCTGCCTTGGCGCAGCTGCGCTTGAATCTTTTCAGGGCGTTGTCCAGAGACTCATTCTCCTTGACATGGATTTCAGACATTTTATTTCCCTCCCTCCAAAAACGCGGAAAACACGTTTTAAGGGCCATATGATCTCATGGCTTTAACATGGGTATTATATGGCTTTTTCAATATTTTGTCAAGCCTCACTTGGCGGGCTTCAAAATGAGGTTCACCAGCTTGTTCTTCACCACAATGGTCTTCACCAGGGTCATTCCCTCCATGAGCCGGGCAATTTTCTCGTCGGCGCAGGCGGCGGCCACCACCGCGCTGTCCTCGGCGTCCATGGGCACCACCACGGTGGAACGGAGCTTGCCGTTGACCTGGACGGCGATCTCCTTTTCGCTGTCCACGGTCTTGGCCGGGTCGAACTCCGGCCAGGGCTGCTGGCTGCACAGGCCCTCGAGCCCCTGGAGCTGCCAGAGTTCCTCGCAAATGTGGGGGGCAAAGGGGCTCAGGAGCGTCAGAAGCGCCTTCAGGTCACCCCGGCTGGGCGCGTGCTCATAGAAACGGTTCACCAGGCTCATCATGGCGGCGATGGCGGTGTTGAACTTCATGTTCTCGATGTCCTCGCCCACCTTCTGGATGGTGCGGTGGATCTCCTTTTCGTTGGCCGGGGTGTAAGCGTCCCCCTGGGCGGGTTTTTCCGCCAGGTTCCAGACCCGGTCCAGGAAACGCTTGCAGCCCTTGACGGCCGTGGCGTTCCAGGGGGCGGCCTTTTCAAAGTCGCCGATGAACATGATATAAAGCCGCAGCGTGTCCGCGCCGAACTCCGCCACAATGTCGTTGGGGTTGACCACGTTGCCCCGGGACTTGGACATCTTCTCGCCGCCCTCTCCCAGGATCATGCCGTGGCTGGTGCGCTTGGCATAGGGCTCCTTGGTGGGGACCACGCCGATGTCGTAGAGGAATTTGTGACAGAAGCGGCTGTAGAGGAGGTGTAGCGTGGTGTGCTCCATGCCGCCGTTATACCAGTCCACCTGGTGCCAGTAATTCACCGCGTCCTTCCCCACCAGGGCCTCGTCGTTGTGGGGATCCATATACCGCAGAAAGTACCAGGAGGAACCCGCCCACTGGGGCATGGTGTCCGTCTCCCGTTTGGCGGGGCCGCCGCAGTGGGGGCAGGTGGTGTTGACCCAGTCGGTCATCTTGCTCAAAGGGCTCTCGCCGTCGTCCGTGGGCTCATAGCTCTCCACGTCCGGCAGCGTCAGGGGAAGCTGGTCCCCCGGCGGGGGGTCCCAGCCGCATTTCTCACAGTAGACCAGGGGGATGGGCTCGCCCCAGTAACGCTGGCGGGAAAAGACCCAGTCCCGGAGCTTGTAGTTTACCATCTCCTTGCCCAAGCCCTTGCCCTCCAGCCAGCGGATCATGGTGGGGATGGCGTCCTTGACGGTCATGCCGTCCAGGAAGCCGGAATTGACCATTTTTGCGCTGTCGTCCTTGGCCACAAAGGCCTCCTGGGTGATGTCGCCGCCGGCGACCACCTCCACAATGGGCAGGCCGAAGGCCTTGGCGAAATCCCAGTCCCGCTGGTCATGGCCGGGCACGGCCATGATGGCGCCGGTGCCATAGGAAGCCAGGACATAGTCCGAGAGGAAAATGGGGATCTCCGCGCCGGTGACGGGGTTGACGGCCCGGACACCCTGGAGCTCCACGCCGGTTTTTTCCTTGGCAAGCTCCGTGCGCTCAAAATCGCTTTTCCGGGCGGCAGATTCCTGATAGGCCCGGACCTCGTCCAGGTTGGTGAGCCTGTCCGCCCACTTTTCCACCAGGGCGTGCTCCGGGGCCATGACCATATAGGTGGCGCCGAAAAGGGTGTCCGGCCGGGTGGTGAACACCACCATCTCGTCCCCGGCGGTGGTGGCAAATTTCACCTCCGCGCCGGTGCTCCTGCCGATCCAGTTGCGCTGCTGGGTCTTGACGCGCTCGATATAGTCCAGATCGTCCAGATCATCCAGAAGCCGCTGGGCGTACTTGGTGATGGCCAGCATCCACTGGCTCTTTTCCTTGCGGATCACCTCGCTGCCGCAGCGTTCGCACACGCCGTTGACCACTTCCTCGTTGGCCAGGACGCACTTGCAGGATGTGCACCAGTTCACCGGCATTTTGGTCTTGTAGGCCAGGCCGTGCTGGAACATCTGCAGAAAGATCCACTGGGTCCACTTATAATACTTGGGATCCGTGGTGTCCACGCAGCGGTCCCAGTCGAAGCTGAAGCCCAGCATATGGAGCTGGGAGGAAAAACGGGCAATGTTCCGCTTTGTCACCTCCCGAGGGTGCATGTGGTTTTTGATGGCGTAGTTCTCCGTGGGCAGGCCAAAGGCGTCGTACCCAATGGGGAACAGGACGTTATATCCCTGCATCCGCCGTTTCCGGGCCACGATGTCCAGCGCGGTATAGGGACGGGGATGTCCCACGTGGAGCCCCTCCCCGGAGGGATAGGGAAACTCGATCAGGGCATAGTACTTGGGCTTTTCGCTGCCCGTGACCGCCGCGTAGGTCTTGTGCTCCTGCCAATAATTCTGCCACTTTTTCTCAATGGCCGCAAAATTGTATTTCACACGCTACACTTCCTCTAAATTCCTACTCGGTACAGACCAAGGGATAGAATACCACACGGGCGGAAAAAAGTCCACAGGCAACCGTGCTTTCCTTTTGGAGTTTTTCAAAGCTCCACAGCCTTGGCGTCCGCCCACAGGCGCTCCAGATTGTAAAACTCCCGGGTCTCCTCCAGGAACAGATGTACGACCACCCCGCCGTAATCCAGCAGCACCCAGCCGCCGGAGCGGTAGCCCTCCCGGTGGAGGAGCTTCTCCCCGCTCTCCTCCAGAAGCTTCTCCACCGCGTCTGCCAGAGTCTTGACATGGGTGGTGGAGCTGGCCGTGCAGATGACGAAGTAGTCCGCCAGCACGGTGACCTTTTCCATCTCCAGGACCTTGATCTCCAGGCCCTTCTTGTCCTCCAGGGCCTGTACGGCCAAAGCCGCCATTTCCTTGGGCGTGCGCATATGCCTTCTCCTTTCGCCGGTCCGGTCAGCCCGCCAAGCCGGCATTGTATTGGTTGAACTGGTTGAGATAGGTGGACTGGATGACGCCGGAGGTGGCGTAGAAGAGGCCCAGCCCGGCATAGGTGTTGGGTCCTTCAAAGGTCAGGATGTCCACATTGCTCTCGGTAATCTCCATGGTGAAGGGGTTGAGGTAGGTGTTCACCATCTCCAGCCACTCGTCCACATGGATGCTGATCACGGCCTTATTCTCGCCGCTGGGGAGGAGGATGTTGCAGCTGGGGTCATTGGGCACGGTCATGAAGTGGATGTCGTCGGCACTGAGCTTCAGCGCCTCGGTAGCGTACCAGACGATGTTGGCCGCGGAGAGGTCCGTGATCACGTCCTCTTCAAAGATGTTGGCCACCGTGGTGAGGTTGGGGATGTTCCCCAGGCTCAGGAGCTGCCGGGCCACGGTCATCAGGAAGTCCTGCTGGGCCTCGATGCGCTCCAGGTCGCCCCAGCCGTAGCCGGTGCCGTCGTTGTTCTGGCGGAAGCGGAGGAACTTCACCGCGTCCTCGCCGTTCAGCCACTGCTCCCCGGCAGTAAAGTGGATGTGGAGATCCTGGGTGGGGTCGTCATAGTCCATGTTGATGGGAATATTGTAGTACACCCCGCCGATGGCGTCCACCAGCTTGGCCACGGCGTCCATGTCCACAATGGCGTAGGAGTCCACCCGGTAGCCCAGGATGTCCGCGATGTAGTCCTTGAACTCGTCCGGATCCTCGCACTCTTTGTAGATGGTGTTGATGCAGTAGTTGCTCCAGCCGATGTTGGCCAGGGTGTCCCGGGGGATGTTGCACAGATTGAGCGTGCCGTCACGCCGGTCCAGCATGCCCACGATGATGGTGTCCGTATTTTGGGAAACCTGGTCAAAGGCCGCCAGGACGAAGGTGTGGCAGTAGGTCTTCCGGCCCTCCTCCGTGATTTCCCAGTTGTCGCTGCTCACCGGCTCCGGTTCGATGCTGGGGGAGGGGGTGGCCACCGGCGGGAAAGAAGTTTCCGTGCCGGGGTTGACGGTGTTAAGTCCTCCCTCCTGTTCCGGCGGACGTACAAAAATGAACCACACCGCACCGGCGCCGACGCACAGCAGCAAGATCACTGCCAACACGACGATGACCCGTCTGTGCTTCTTCTTCCGGTAGCTCTGGATGGCCGCCTCGATCTGCTCCTCGCTCTCTCCATATTCGTTATATCCGCTTGCGGCGGGGACGTCGTCCCGATAACCGGAGGAGTAGTATTCCCGGGGAGTGGGACGGCGGTCTTTTCTGTTTTTGTTGCTGTGACTGCCATAGAGTTTCATATCAATTACCCCTTGCTGTGGCTGCGAAGCCAGGAAAGCGCCTCCACAGACTGGCTGTGGGGCGGAAGGCCGCGCGTTTTGATCTCTTCCAGGGTCATGGTAAGACCCAGTTCCACGGCAGCGTCCAGATCTTCACCGGACAACCGCCGCAGCCGCTCCACGCCGGGAAAGTCCCGGGTGGGCTCCATATAGTCCGCCATATAGACGATCTTCTCCAGGAGGCGCATGTCCGCCCGGCCCGTGGTGTGCCAGCGGATGGCGGAGTACACTGCATCCCCCACGCCGAACTGGTCCCGGGCCACCAGGGCGCCGGTGATGGCGTGGATGGTTTTGGGGCTGTCCAGGTCCTCCTGGGTGAGGGTGCAGCCGTACCGCCGGCAGAGCTCCAGCTGTTCCGGCGTGTCCAGCTTCTTGGTGATGTCGTGGAGGATGCCCGCCTCCGCCGCCAGGTCCGCGTCCGCGCCCCAGCGCCTGGCCAGGGCCGCCGCCGCCGCCTCGCAGCCCCGGACATGAGGGATGCGGCTGGGCTTGAGCCATGCATAAGCCCGTTCCCGGAGCCAGGAAAGCTCCGGCTGCGCCTGATAAAAGCGCCGGCGGATGATGGCGGCATAGACCCCGTCTTCCAGCGCCTCGCGCCCCCTCCGCTGGGGAAGGGCGTCCCGGATGGCCGTGGAGTGGAGGGGCAGGGGGACATGGGGGATCTGCACCACCTGGGCACCATAAGTATCCCGCAGATTTGCCGCAAATTTGCATACTGCGTCCCCTTCTTTTTCCTCCCGGACAAAAACCCCCAGGCGCACCTGGGCGAGGATACGGGAAAAACCGCGCCACTGCTCGAAGGACCGGAGCATGTCGCTGCCCATGAGCAGGGTCAGCCGGGCCCCGGGAAAACGCCGGTGCAGCTCGGAAAGGGTGTCTATGGTATAGGACGGGCCATCCCGCTGCAGCTCCAGGTCCAGCACCTCCGCCCAAGGGAAGGGGGCAAAGGCCAGGCGGCACAGTTCCAGGCGCGCCTGCCCGTCCGGGCTCCCCGGAGGCAGGCGCTTGTGGGGAGGCACCGCCGCCGGGATGATGAGGAACCGGTCCGGCCGCAGCTGTTCCCAGGCCGAACGCACCGCGGCGGCATGGCCCAGGTGGGGCGGGTTGAAGCTGCCCCCATAAATGGCGATGTCCATAGTCCTCCCCCCTGTTGGTCTTATTTTTTCCGCGCCGTCACCAGTTGGATCTTGGGCTCCTTGGGGTTGGCCCGGTAGAGCACATACTTGCTGCCGATCACCTGGACCACCTCGCTGCCCGTGGCCTCCGCCAGGGCGTCGGCGGCCTCCCGGGCGGTGAGCAGGGAGTTCTCCAGGACCCGGCCCTTGATGAGCTCCCGGGCCTTCAGGGCGTCATCCGCCTGGCGGGTCAGGTTCTCCGTGATGCCCGCCTTGCCCACGTGGAGGATGGTGTCCTCCCCGGAGGCCAAGCCCCGGAGCTGGGCTCTCTGTTTGCTGGTAAGCATATCCAATCTTCTCCTTTTATTCCCCGTTTGCGGCCAGGTATTCCTCCAGCCGCTGCCGGAACAGCCGCAGGGCGTTGCCCCGGTGGGAAACGGCGTTTTTCTCTTCCGGCGTCAGCTCCGCCATGCTCCGGCCCAGGCCGGATACCAGGAACACCGGGTCGTAGCCAAAACCGCCGCTGCCCCGGGGGGCGGGCAGGATCTCCCCTTCGCACACACCCTCCGCCGTGAGCACATCCCCATTGGGGAAGGTGCAGCAGATGCTGCTCACAAAACGGGCCCTCCGGTTCTCCTTGCCCCGGAGTTCCTTCAGCAGCAGCGTATATTTCTCCGCGTCCGTGGCGCCCGGCGGGCCGTACCGGGCGGAGTGGACGCCGGGCCGGCCATCCAGAGCCTCCACACACAGGCCGCTGTCGTCGGCGATGGCGGCCTTCCCCGTGGCCCGGGTCACCGCCTCGGCCTTCAGCCGGGCGTTCTCCGCGAAGGTCTCCCCGGTCTCGTCCACTTCAAAATCGCACCCCGCCTCCCGCTGGGAGCGCACGGTGATGCCCATATCCCCCAGGATCTCCCGGAGTTCTTTCAGCTTCTTTTCATTATTGCTGGCTAGGATCCATTCCATTCCCGATTCCCTCTCATTCCTGGAGCAGGGCTTCCACAAAAGGCCGGGCCTCAAAGGGCATCAGGTCGTCCACACCCTCGCCCACGCCGATGTACTTCACCGGCACGCCCAGCTCCGCGGCGATGGCGAAAACAATGCCGCCCCGGGCGGTGCCGTCCAGCTTGGTGAGGACGATGCCGGTGATGTCCGCCGCTTCCCGGAACACCTTGGCCTGGGTGAGGCCGTTCTGCCCCGTGGTGGCGTCCAGCACCAGCAGCGTCTCCGTGTCCGCCCCGGGCATCTCCCGGGCCACCACGCGGCAGATTTTGCTCAGCTCCTGCATGAGGTTCTTCTTGTTCTGGAGCCGGCCGGCGGTGTCCACAAACACCAGATCGGCGCCCCTGGCCCGGGCCGCCGCCGCGGCGTCGAACACCACGGCGGCGGGGTCGGAGCCCTCCTCGTGCCGGACGATGTCCGCCCCGGCCCGCTGGGCCCAGACCTGGAGCTGCTCCGCCGCGGCGGCGCGGAAGGTGTCCCCCGCGCACAGCAGCACCTTTTTCCCCTCCCGCACAAAGCGGGCGGCCATCTTGCCGATGGTGGTGGTCTTTCCCACGCCGTTCACCCCCACCATGAGGATAACGCTGGGCTTGGTATCCAGGCGCAGCGCCCTGTCCCCCACCTCCAGGCGGGCGGTGAGGATGTCCGCCAGGGCGGCGCGTACCTGTTCTCCACCCCGGAGGCCCTGGTCATGGACACGCCGGCGGAGCTCCTCTACCACAGTGACGGCGGTCTCCCCGCCCACATCCGCCAGGATCAGCGTTTCCTCCAGGTCCTCGAAGAATTCCTCGTTTTCCCCGGTGAACTCCGCGAACATGCTGTTGAGAGACGCGGTCATGTTCTGCTTGGTGCGGGCCAGGCCCGCCTTGACTTTATCGAAAAAACCCATGGTGTGTACAAAGCCTCCTCAGGTGGTGATGGTCTTTTCCGCTTCCTCCAGGTCCATGGAGATGATCCGGGTGACGCCCTTTTCCTGCATGGTCACGCCGTAGAGCATGTCCGCCTCCTCCATGGTTCCCCGGCGGTGGGTGATGACGATAAACTGGGTCTTGTGGGAGAGGGTGCGCATGTACTCGGCGTAGCGGGTGACATTGGCCTCGTCCAGGGCCGCCTCGATCTCGTCCATCAGGCAGAAGGGAGCCGGGCGCACCTGGAGGATGGCGAAATAGAGGGCGATGGCCACAAAGGCCTTCTCCCCGCCGGAGAGGAGGCTGATGGCGGAAAGGGCTTTGCCCGGAGGCTGCACCTTGATCTCCACGCCGCACTCCAGCACGTCGCTGTCATCCTCCAGGGCCAGGGAGGCGTGGCCGCCGCCGAAGAGTTCCCGGAAGGTGGTGCGGAAGCGCGCGTCAATGGCCTGGAACTCCCGGGAGAATATCTCCCGCATCTCCCGGGTGATGTCCCCGATGATCTCTTCCAGCTCCTTTTTGGCCTTCTCCACATCGCTGCGCTGCTCGCTCAGGAAGGTGAAGCGGGTATTCACCCGTTCGTACTCCTCGATGGCGCCCAGGTTGGGATTGCCCAGGGCGGAAATCTCCTTTTTGCGCTCGGCCACCTGGCGGGATGCCTTGGGCACGCTCTCCACCGGCTGGCGGATGGTTTGGGCGGCGCTGTGGCTCAGCTCATAGGTATCCCAGAGCTTGTCCAGAAGCTGTTTTTCCTCCAGGTCCGCGCTGAGCTTTTTCTGCTCCAGCTGAGCGCAGCCCCGTTCCAGCTCCAAAAGGGCGCGGTTTTTCTCCTGCCCGGCTTTTTCCGCCTGGTTGCGCTTTCCCTCCAGCTCCAGGCGCTGGCTGGTGACGGCGGCGATACGCTCCTGGAGCACGAGAATTTTTTCCTGGAGCTCTGCCAGACGCGCCTGGCGCTGGCTGAGTTCCGTCTCCAGATCCCGGTTCCGCTCCCGGAGGCCGGCCATGGTCTCCTGGCGGCTGCGGCTGTCCCCGGTGAGTTCCCGCCGGAGCTGGGCAAGCTGATCCATGCTCTTCTCCAGCGCGGCGGCCTCGGCCTCCAGGGACGCGGCGGCCTCCCGGTTCTCGGCCATGCGGCCCTGGAGCGCCTCCCGCTCCCGGGTAAAGTCCTCCTGGCCCGCGGTCATCTCCCGAATCTCCCGGCGCAGGGTTTCCAGCTCCTGCTCCAGCTGTCCGGATTCCAGGCGGTTTTCCTGAATGCGCCGCTGGTTTTCCTCCGCGCGTGCAGACAGGCTCTCCGCCTCCGTTTCCAAGGTGCCCAGGCTCTCCCGGGCGCTGTGCAAAAGCAACTCCCACTGGTTCACGGCTGCCTCGCTTTTCAAAACGTCATCCCGGGCCTCCCCCAGTTGGGTCTGGGCCACATTCCCCTCGTACTCCACTTTTTCCAGGTCCCGTTGGGCCTCCTGAAGCTGCCGGCGGGTCTCCTCCGCCTGTTCCGCCAGGGCGGCGCGCTGCTGCTCCAGGCGGCGGCACTCGTTGGCCCGGCTCAAAAAGCCCGTGCCCCGGGCGGCGCTGCCGCCGGTCATGGAGCCGCCGGCGTTCACCACCTGGCCGTCCAGGGATACCACCCGGAAGGCGTGGTCATATTTCTTTCCCAGGCGCACCGCGTCCGCCAGCGTCTCGGCGATCACGGTCCGGCCCAAAAGGTTGGACACCAGATTTTCATAGCCCGGGTCGTACCGGCACAGCCTGGAGGCGACGCCCAGGTACCCCGCCTCTCCCTCCGGCAGGCGCTTGAGGGAGCCGGGGCGGATGGCGCTCAGGGGCAGGAAGGTGCATCGCCCCGCGTCCCGCCGCTTCAAAAGCTCAATGGCGGCCTTGCCCTGCTCGGAGGTCTCCACTACAATATGCTGCATAGCCGCGCCCAGGGCCGTTTCTATGGCCAGGGCATAGCGGTCCTCGGCGTGGATGAGCTTGGCCACCGGCCCCCGGACGCCCCGGAGAGCGCCCCGCTCCGCCTCCCGCATCACGGCCTTGACCGCCTTGGAAAAGCCCTCATACTCCTTTTCCATCTCCCGGAGCATCTGGATCCGGGAGTCCATGGCCCCCAGGTCTATGGTGAGCTGCGTGTTTTTCTGTGTCAGGGCGGCGGCCTTCTCCTGGCGGGAGGTGCGCCGGAGCTGATAGCCGGAGATCACGTTCCGCAGGGAGCTCTCCCGTTCCCGTGCCTCGGCCAGCTGCTTCCGGGCCCCGGCAAGAGCCTCCTGGGCCTCCCGGGCCTTTTCCCCGGCGGCGGCCCGCTCGGCGCGGATGGCGGTATCCCGGTCCAGGAGGTCCTGCTCGGCGTCCGCCAGATGGGTCAGCGCCGCCTGGCACCGGGCCATGGCCTCGCCGCAGGCGTTTTCCCGGCTCACCTTTTCGCTGAGGGCGGCTTGGGCCTTCCCCGCCCCGGCGGCGTTCTCCTCCGTCTGGGCCTGGATGTCTTCCAACGCCGCGGCCAGTTCCGCCAGCTCTGCCTGGATTTCCTCCACCCGGGCGCGGTGGCGCGCGATCTGCTCCTCCAGGCCCCGGGTCCGGTTTTCCTGCTCGCTGAGCTCGGACTGGAGGCGCAGGAGGCTGTCGTCGTTATTCTTCCGGTTGGCCCGGAGCACGGCGAGGGCGCTCTCGCTCTCCGCCGCGGAGGCCTCCGTCTGGCGCAGGAGCTCCCGGGCGGACTCCGCCTCCAGGTCCTTCTCCCGCATCCGCTGGGCATAGTTCTCCGCCCCGGCGTAAAGGGCGTCCAGCTCCTTGTGGGCCGCGGCCAATTCCGCCTTGGCGTTTTCGTAGTCGGCCTGGAGCAGCTGGGCCTGTTCCCGGACGCGGTCCAGATTCTCCATCCACAGGGAGACTTCCTCTACCCGGAGCTGGTCCCGGAGCACCAAATATTGTTTCGCCACCTCCGCCTGTTGGCGCAGCGGGCCTACCTGGAGCTCCAGCTCGTCGATCTTGTCCCGGATACGCTGGAGGTTTTCCTCCGTGCGCTGGAGCTTGCGCTCGGACTCCTCCTTCCGGTGGCGGAAGCGGGAGATGCCCGCGGCCTCCTCAAAGACCTGGCGCCGGTCCGTACTTTTGGCGGAGACAATCTCGGAGATACAGCCCTGGCCAATGACGGAGTAACCCTCCCGGCCCAGGCCCGTGTCCATCAAAAGCTCGTTGATGTCCTTGAGCCGGACGGACTCTTTATTGATATAGTATTCGCTCTCCCCGGAACGGTAATACCGTCGGGTGAGCATGACCTCCGCCTGATCCAGGGGGAGGCTGTGGTCGGCGTTGTCCAGGATGAGGGAGACCTGGGCGAAGCCCATGGCGCTGCGCTTTTCCGTACCGCCGAAGATCACGTCCTCCATCTTCCCGCCCCGGAGGGTTTTGGTCCGCTGTTCCCCCATGACCCAGAGGATGGCGTCGGAGATATTGGACTTGCCGGAGCCGTTGGGACCCACGATGGCCGTAATGGCCTTTTCAAAGGTCAGGCGGGTCTTATCCGGGAAAGACTTGAAGCCCTGGATTTCAAGCGCCTTCAGGTACACTAAATACACTCCAATCGGGGTTTGCTCTAACCATAAAAATACAAAATATAGTATATCCCACCACAGGCGGTTTTGCAAGCACTATTTCCCCTCCTCCGGCAGAGACGCGGGAAAGTTGTTGACATAACGCGGAAAGCGGCGTACTGTGTAAGGAGACCCGCCCTTCCCTCCCCAGGAGGGGCGGCAGCTGGGAGGTGGGAGCATGATCGTAATCGTGACCCTGGATGAAGCAGGCGGCATGTCCTTCAACGGCCGCCGCCAGAGCCGGGACCGGGCCGTCCTGGCACAGGCGCTCCAGCTGGCGGCGGGAAAGGCGCTGTGGATGGCGCCGGAAAGCGCCCCCCTCTTTCCCGGGGCGCCGGTGCGCGCCGACGCAGACTTTCTGGACAAGGCGGGCCCCGGGGAATTCTGCTGGGCGGAGGGGCAGGCCCTCCGGCCCTACGCCGAACGGATCGAGAAGCTCATCTGTTTCCGCTGGAACCGCCGCTATCCTGGGGATGTGTTCCTGGACCTGCCTCTGGAGGACTGGCGTCTCACGGAGCGGGTGGACTTCCTCGGCTTTTCCCACGAAAAAATCACCCGGGAGGTGTATGTCCCTTGAAACGCGCAAGACAGGCCCTTGTGCCCCTGCTGCTGGCCCTTTGCCTGCTCCTTTCCGCCTGCGCCGGCCCGGCCGTCTCCGCGCCGGATACCGACCTCTCCAATCTGCCGGCATACAGCGGCGCGCCCTATGTGGTCCTGGACGGCAATGTGCCGGACTTTTCCCAGGAGGATCTCACCGAGACCGCTTTTGAGCACTACAGCCCCCTGGACGCCCTGGGACGCTGTAGCGCGGCCTGGGCCTGCGTGGGCCAGGAACTCATGCCCACGGAGGAGCGGGGCAGCATCGGCCAGGTGAAGCCCACGGGCTGGCACACGGTGCGCTACGACTTTGTGGACGGGAAATACCTCTATAACCGCTGCCACCTGATCGGCTACCAGCTCACCGGGGAAAACGCCAACGAGCGCAACCTCATTACCGGGACCCGGTATCTGAACGTAGAGGGCATGCTCCCCTTTGAAAACCTGGTGGCCGACTATGTAAAAGAGACCGGCAACCACGTCCTCTACCGGGTCACGCCCCATTTTGAAGGGACGGAACTCCTGGCCCGGGGCGTGGAGCTGGAGGCCATGTCCGTGGAGGACGGGGGCGAGGGCGTGCTCTTCCACGTCTACGCCTACAACGTCCAGCCCGGCGTGGAGATTGACTACGCCACCGGGGAGAGCGCCCTCTCCGCCCCGGCCCAGCCGGAGGACGGCCAGGCCGTGACCTATATCCTCAACACCGGCACCATGCGCTTCCACGACCCTGGCTGCGCCAGCGTGGAGCAGATGAAGGAGGAGAACAAGGCCGCCTTCGCCGGCACCCGGGAGGAGCTCCTGGCCATGGGCTACACCCCCTGCGGCCAGTGCAAGCCGTAAGCACAGCGGAATGACAAAGCCGCTTGGGAAAGCGTATCTGCGCTTTCCCAAGCGGCTTTTCCGTCCTGTACAGGCCGCTACTCCCCCAGATAGAGAGAAACCCGGGATTGGATCAGATCGGCGGTCTCCTGGGCAGTCTTGTCCCCGGCGAAAAAGGCCGCGGTTTCTTCCTTTATGATGCTCTCTATGGTGTAGTCAAAGACATGCGTCCCCTCGGTGGCCTCCACCAGCTCCAGAAGGGCGTCGCCGTCCGCCCGGTCCAGGCTGCCCCCCAGCATGAGCTGCGAGTCGCCGGCCACGGCGTCGTCTACCGCTGCGGCGAGCTCCGACTGCAGTGCTGGAAAGCCGGTGCCCAGGATCAGAGCGCGCTGGCCCACCGGGGAAAAGCAGTAGTCCAGAAAGGCCTCCATCCCCTCCAGCTTGTCCGTGGTGGCACCCACAGCCACCCGCAGCAGGGGACGGAGCGTGCAGCCGTTGCCCTCATCCGTAGGGAAGCCCACGATGCGCCTGCCTTGCTCACAGAGGGAATCGTATAGGCGAAAGTTCTGCATGGGAAGCTGATAAAGCAGGCAGTTATCGTAGCTGCCCAAAATGCTGGTGTCGATTTCCGGCCGCAGCGCCTTGCAGGCCTCCAGGAGCGCCGCGAAATCCGGGCTGTCCAGGGTGCACCTCCCCCCGTCCAGGTCTACATAGCTGCCCAGGGAGAAGACCATCACCCACTCCAGCAGCCAGTCCTGAAAAAAATCGGGCTAAAAGAGATAAATATTTTCCTCCTGGGCGATGTCCTGGGCCTCCTCCATGGTGAGGTGATTCTTGTCCCCCACAAGGGCGGCGGGCGCGGTGAAACCCCAGAGCTCATAGCTGCAGACGAGAGAGCGTATTGTTTCAGCATCCTGGATGTCGTTCCGCAAGGCGGTGACAAAGTCCTCCGGGGCAAGGCCCAGGCGCTCCATGGAGGGGCGCAAGTCCATAAGCGCCCCGCCCTGCTCCAGGTCTCGGAGAAACCAGGTACTGCCAGCAAGATAGCCGTCCGGACCGCCTCCCGTCAGGAGCTCCACCCGGAGCTGGTCCTCTTCCACTTCGCCGGAGCAGTGCTCCAAAACGATGCGCCAGCGGTCCTGGCTGGCATGGAAGCCGTCGATCAGGGCCATATATTCATGCGGCATCCCGCCCAGTGTCACCACACGCAGCTCGTCTTCCGCCGCCGCTGCCTCCGTTGGGGCCGGTGTTTCTGATGTAGAACTTCCGCAGCCGGTCAGGAACGCCAGGAGCAGCGCCACGCAAATCCATGCCCTTTTCATGTGCATATCCTCCCTTCCGCTCTCTGTTTCCCTGTTTACCTCTGCTCCCCCAGATAGAGGGAGACCCGGGACTGGATCATGTCCAAAGCGGTGTCCAGGGTCTGGTTCCCGGCATAGTAGGCAGC
>CALWOS010000009.1 GCA_944383185.1 uncultured Oscillospiraceae bacterium | reverse complement strand
TCTTCTGCGGCATAATGGAAGATCCGGTGGAATAGGCGTCTGAGAGCTCCACAAATCGGAACTCCCAGCTGCACCAGAGGACGATCTCCTCGCTGAGACGGGAGAGGTGCATCATCAAAATCGCCAGACCGCTGAGGATTTCCAGGCAGAAATCCCGGTCGCTGACGCCGTCCATGCTGTTCCGGCAGGATTCCCGGAAGCCCAGGGTCCGGGCAGTCATGTCCCGGTCCGTGTCATAGGTGGTGCCCGCCAGGGCGCAGCTTCCCAAGGGTGAGACATTCATTCGCTCCGCAGCGTCTCTCAGGCGGTCCAGATCCCGGAGCAGCATCATGCAGTAGGCCAGAAGATGGTGGCCGAAGGTCACCGGCTGGGCCCGCTGGAGATGGGTATAGCCCGGGAGGATGGCACTCTTGTGGGCCTCCGCCTGATGGAGCAGAGCCTCGATCAGAGCGCGGATGTCCCGCCGGATCTCCTGGACCTGGTCCCGGAGGTAGAGGCGCAAGTCCACCGCCACCTGGTCGTTTCGGCTCCGGGCGGTGTGGAGGCGCTTGCCCGCGTCCCCGATCCGGGCGGTGAGGACCTGTTCCACAAACATGTGGATGTCCTCGCATTCCGGGTCAAAAGCCAGGGCGCCGCTGTCCAGATCGTCTAAAATACTCTCCAGTCCCGCCAAAATGGCGTCCCGGTCCGTCTCCGTGAGGATGCCCCGGGCGCAGAGCATGGCCGCATGGGCCATGGAACCGCGGATGTCCTGGGCATACATCCGGCAATCAAAGTGCAGGGAGGAATTGAAATCATCCGCCAGGGCGTTGAGTTCCTCGCCGAAACGCCCGGCCCACATTTTGGCCATAATCCTTCTCCTTAAGATTCAAAATCCGACGGGCGAAGCGGGAGAGCCCTCCCCCGCTCCGGCCCGTCGTTGCCTGTTCCGATATGAAAACGCGGTTTATTTGTTCTTCTGCTCCATCATGGCCCGGACCTTGATGGGCAGGCCGAAGAGGCTGATGAAGCCGGCGGAATCGTTCTGGTCGTAGACATGGTCCTCGCCGAAAGTGGCGATTTCCTCGCTGTAGAGGCTGTAGGGGGAGGTGACGCCGGCGTTGATGACGTTGCCCTTGTAGAGCTTGAGCTTCACGGTGCCGGTGACGGTCTCCTGGGTCTTGTCCACAAAAGCGCTCAGGGCCTCCCGCAGCGGGGTGTACCACTGGCCGTTGTAGACCAGTTCGCCAAAGGTAATGGCCAGCTTGGCCTTTTCGTGGGCGGTCATCTTGTCCAGGCACAGGGTCTCCAGGATCTCATGGGCCTTGTAGAGGATCGTGCCGCCCGGGGTCTCATAGACGCCCCGGCACTTCATGCCCACCAGGCGGTTCTCCACCAGGTCCAGCAGGCCGATGCCGTTCTTGCCGCCCAGGTCGTTGAGTTTGCGCACCACGTCGCTGCCTTTCATCTTCACGCCGTCCACGGCCACGGGGACGCCCTTTTCAAAGTCGATGGTCACGTAGGTGGGCTCGTCCGGCGCCTGGAGGGGAGACACGCCCAGCTCCAGGAAGCCCGCCTTCTCATACTGGGGCTCATTGGCGGGATCCTCCAGGTCCAGGCCCTCGTGGCTCAGGTGCCAGAGGTTCTTGTCCTTGGAATAATTGGTCTCCCGGCTGATCTTCAGGGGGATATTGTGGGCCTCGGCGTAGGCGATCTCCTTCTCCCGGCTGTCCAGCTCCCAGGTCCGCCAGGGGGCGATGACCGGCATGTTGGGGGCGAAGGCCTTGATGGCCAGCTCAAAGCGTACCTGGTCGTTGCCCTTGCCGGTACAACCGTGGGCGATGGCGTCCGCGCCCTCCTGGAGCGCGATCTCCACGATCTTTTTGGCGATGAGGGGCCGGGCAAAGCTGGTGCCCAGGAGGTAGCCCTCATAGGTGGCGCCGGCCTTCAGGGTGGGGAAAATGTATTCATCCACAAACTCATCGGTGAGATCCAGGATATAGAGCTTGGAAGCGCCGGTTTTGATGGCCTTCTCCTCCAGGCCCTCCAGCTCGCTGCCCTGGCCCACATCCGCAGACACCGCAATGACTTCACAGTTGTCATAGTTTTCTTTCAGCCAAGGGATGATAACCGAGGTATCCAGGCCGCCGGAATAGGCCAGAACGATCTTTTTGATCTCTTTTGCTTGCATACTTGTATCCTCCAATGAATAATTATTCTGTTTTATGCGCTTAGTATACGCTTTGCCTCAGGAAAAGTCAATATGAAAAAAACCGGGAAACGCTTTTCGGAGAAACGCCGGGGCCTGCCGCCGAAAGCCCGGCGCCTTTTGTGGACTATGCCCGGTTTTTCCTGGTTTGCCGCGCAGCCCGGTATGTTTGCCGGAAAAAGGACAGAGGCGCTTGTCACGAACCGGGTTTTTGTGGTATATTGAGTACCATGTCCGGCATTTTCCGGCGGCCCCAAGGAGGTTACTGCCATGTCCAAGAACAAAACGCCCAAAAAGCCCGGCTTTTTCCGCCAGCTCCACGAGGAAATGGCCCAGGACAAAAAGGTCTTTACGGTTTATATGATCCTGCGGGTCTTTGTCCTCATCGGCATCGTATTCACCGTGCTGGGCGGCAATTATGAGGGAACTTTTTTCTGCGTGCTGACGCTGCTGCTTTTCCTGGTGCCCAGCTTTCTGGAACGGCAGCTCCATGTCCAACTCCCCACCGTGCTGGAAATCATTATACTGCTGTTCATCTTCGCCGCAGAGATCCTGGGGGAACTCCAGGGATATTACATCCACATAAAGCATTGGGACACCATGCTCCACACCATCAACGGCTTTCTCTGCGCCGCCATTGGCTTTGCCCTGGTGGATCTCCTGAACCGCAACAAGCGGGTACGCATGGAGCTCTCTCCCCTTTATATGGCGGTGGTGGCCTTCTGCTTTTCCATGACCATCGGCGTGCTGTGGGAGTTTTTTGAATACGGCTGCGATAAATTCCTGCTCACCGATATGCAGAAGGACACCATCATCCACACCATCGCCTCCGTGGACCTGAACCCCGACAAGGTCAACTCCGCCGTGGTGATCCGGAACATCACGGACGTGGTGGTGAACGGGGAATCTCTGGGCCTGGGCGGTTATCTGGACATCGGCCTCAACGACACCATGAAGGACCTCCTGGTGAACTTCATCGGCGCGGTTGTGTTCAGCGTCATCGGCTTTTTCTATGTGAGAAAACGGGGCGAGGGCGGCGGCTTTGCCGCGAACTTCATCCCCGTGGTGGAAGAGGAACCCAGCGAGGATCCCCAGACCTCCGCAGAAGAAGTTTAAGGGGGCACAGCGCCGTTTTCCATCAAAAAACCGCGCCCGCCGGGCTTTTGGCCCGGCGGGCGCGGTTTGTTCTGAACAGTATGGAAACGTCCCGGCTCAGGTCCGGCGCAGTTCCCGCAGGCGGGTGAACAGTTCCGCGCAGTCCGACACAATGCAGGAAGCGCCCGCGGCCCGGAGCTGTTCCCGGCTGCGGAAACCCCAGTCCACACAGACGCAGGGGATGCCGGCATTGGCTGCGGTTTTCACGTCCACCTCACTGTCCCCCACACAGACCGCGCGCGCCCGGCTGCTGCCCAGCCGGGCCAGGGCTGCGTCCACTACCCGAGGGTCCGGCTTGCGCGTGCCGCCGTCCGCCACGCCCATCACCAGGATACCGGGGAACCATTTCTCCCCCAGGGCCTGGGCCGCGGCATGGGGCTTGTTGGTGACCACCGCCAGGGAAAATCCCTCCC
>CALWOS010000008.1 GCA_944383185.1 uncultured Oscillospiraceae bacterium | reverse complement strand
CGGAGAACGGCATTGTGGAGGGCTACGGCGACGGCACCTTCTTCCCGGACAACGACATCACCCGGGAGCAGATGGCCACGATCCTGTACCGCTACGCCCAGTACATGGACGTCGATGTGAGCGTGGGCGAGGACACCAACATCCTCTCTTACGCGGACTTTGACGAGATCAGCGAGTACGCCATCCCGGCCATGCAGTGGGCCTGCGGCGCCGGGGTCATCACGGGCGTGACGGAGGATACCCTGGTGCCCCAGGGCACCGCCACCAGGGCCCAGGTCTCCACCATCCTCATGCGCTACTGCGAGACTGTAGCGAAGTAAAAACACCCCAGCAAATCCAAAGGGCGCTGCCAACCGGCAGCGCCCTTTTCCTCGAAAGGCCCCCCTGCGGTGGGGGCAATCCCCCAGCCTCTCCGTTTCGCTCCGAGACAGCCCCCTTTGCACAAGGGGGCCTTTAGAGGAAACGATCCCTCTGTCCCGCCGTTTCGCTTCAGAACGGAGGGACCGCCTTCCAAGTGAAAAACCTCAGGCGCAGATCCTGGGCCCATGGACTCACAGACAAAAGCCCTTCACTTCTTCTCCTTGGGTTTCCCCAAAAGTGCGGCCAGATAGCCGAAGAGGATGGCGGCACACACACCCCCCGCCGCGGCGGTAAAGCCCCCGGTGAATACCCCCAGGAGACCCTTTTCCGCCACCGCGTCCCGCATTCCGGCGGCAATGGCGTTCCCGAAGCCCAACAGGGGCACGCTGGCTCCCGCCCCGGCCCAGTCCACCAGGGGCTGGTAGAGGCCAAGGCCCCCCAGGATCACCCCCGCCACCACATAGCAGGTGAGGATTCGCGCCGGGGTGAGGCGGGTCAGGTCGATAAGCACCTGGCCCAGGGCACACAGCGCCCCGCCCACCAGAAAGGCCTTTGCGTATTCCCAGATCATATCCATATCCCTAACACCCCCGATCCATGTCCAGGCACACCGCGTGACAGATTCCCGGGATGCTCTCCCCCTGGAGGGAGGTGGTGGAGGACATCAGTGCGCCGGTGGCGCAGAAAAGCACTCGGTTCCACTTTCCCGCCCGCATCCGGGGCAGCACCATGCCGCACAGCACCGAGGCCGCGCAGCCGCAGCCAGAGCCGCCGGCGTGGGTGTCCTGGGCCGCGCCGTCAAAGATCATGGCGCCGCAGTCGTCGTAGCCCGGGCCCAGCTCCGTCCCCTCCCGGCGGAAAAGGTCGGTGAGGATGTCTCGGCCCACCAGCCCCAGGTCCCCGGTGAGGATAGCGTCATAGTCCCC
This sequence comes from uncultured Oscillospiraceae bacterium, assembly GCA_944383185.1. Classification (GTDB taxonomy): domain Bacteria; phylum Bacillota; class Clostridia; order Oscillospirales; family Oscillospiraceae; genus CALWOS01. Next base: position 3,774 of record CALWOS010000008.1, on the reverse strand, counting down.
GGGAGTGCGTCCGGTGTCCGAAAAGTGGGCGGAGAGGCTCTCGAAGGCGGCGGGCGCCATGGCCGCGCCCATGTTCCCGGCATCTGTGATGCCCGCGTCCACCACATGTCCCACTGTCACATGGGTCACATAGGGCCCCGGCCCCTGATCCCGGAGGATGACGGCCCCCGCCCCGGTGACGGTCCACTGGGCCGTGGGACAGCGCTGCCCGCCGTAGTTCAGGGGGAAACGGAACTGCCGCTCAGCGGAGCAGAAGTGGGAGGAGGTCATGGCACAGGCGGTGCTGCCAAAGCCCCCGTCCAAACACATGGCCGCCAGAGCCAGGCTCTCGGCCATGGTGGAACAGGCGCCGTACAGCCCAAAGTAAGGGATGGCGCTCTCCCGCACGGCAAACGCGGAGCTGACACACTGGTTCAAAAGGTCCCCGGCAAACAGCAGCTGGATTTGGGAAGAGGATACGCCGGCCTTGTGGCAGGCCAGGTGAAAGGCCCGGCGGAGCATGGCGCTCTCGGCCTTTTCCCAGCTTTTTTCCCCGAACCAGGCGTCAGTACTCACCAGATCAAAGCAGTTTCCCAGGGGGCCCGCGCCCTCTTTTTCCCCCACCACGGAGCCCTCTCCCAGCACAGCCGGCGGCCGGCCCAGAGCGAAGCTCTGGCGGCCCAAAACCTTTCCTTCCATCTCGAAGGACACCTCCCAACCAATCAACAAAATCGCTCGTGCCCAGTTTTCCCTCATTTTCCGGAATCATACGCAGATAAGCGCGCCCCCGGCCAAAAACTGGCCGGGGGCGCTTTTTGTAAATGAGATGATTCTGAATGCAAGATGTAAGTATGGATTATTTGCCGTAGTAGCAGCGCAGGTAGATCTCCCGCATGTCGCTCATCCGGGGATACACCGGGTTGGCGCCGGTGTACTGGTCGTTGAAGGCAGCCTCCACCATGGCGTCCAGGGTCTCCAGGAAATATTTCTCATCCACGCCGTAGGCCTGGATGCTGGGCTTGATGCCCACGGTGGCCTTCAGCTCCTGGATGCGCTGGATGAAGTTGTCAAAGACCTCCTGGTCGTCCTTGCCGCCGATGCCGCAGTACCGGGCTAGCTCCGCGTAGCGCTCCAGGGCGTGGGGATACCGGTACTGGGAGAAGGTGCCCATCTTGAAGGGGCTGGGATCGGCGTTGTAGCGCATGACCTCGCACATGAGCACCGCGTTGGCCACGCCGTGGGGCAGATGGTGGTAAGCACCCAGCTTGTGGGCCATGGAGTGGCACACGCCCAGGAAGGCGTTGGCGAAGGCCACGCCCGCCAGGCAGGCGGCGTCCGCCATCTTGATCCGGGCCTCCTCATCCTTGGCGCCCAGCTCATAGGCCCGGGGCAGATATTTCAACACGTTCTGAGTGGCCCGGATGGCAAAGCCGTCGGTATAGTCCGTGGCCAGGGTGGAGACATAGGCCTCTGTGGCGTGGGTCAGTACATCAATGCCGGAGGCGGCGGTGAGGCCCTTGGGCATGTGCATCATGTTGTCCGCATCCACAATGGCCATGGTGGGCATGAGCTCATAGTCCGCCAGGGGCCACTTGGTGCCGGTGTCCGCGTCGGTGATGATGGCGAAGGGGGTTACCTCGGAACCGGTGCCGGCGGAGGTGGGGATGCACACCAGTTTGGCCTTCAGGCCCATCTTGGGGAACTTGTGAATCCGCTTGCGGATGTCCATGAACACGCTGGCCAGGTCGAAGAAGTCCTGCTCCGGGTGCTCATACATCATCCACATGATCTTGGCCGCGTCCATGGATGAGCCGCCGCCCAGGGCGATGATCACGTCGGGGGCGAAGGCGCTGAGCTGTTTCACACCTGCCTGGGCGATCTGAAGGGTGGGGTCGGGGGCCACTTCGTAGAAGCAGGCGTGGGAGATCCCCAGCCGGTCCAGCTCGTCCTCAATGGGCTTGGTGTAGCCGTTCTGATAGAGGAAGCTGTCCGTGACGATAAAGGCCTTTTTGCACGCGTACTCGTCCCGGAGTTCCCGGAGGGCAAGCTGCATGCAGCCCTTTTTGTGGTAGATCTTCTCAGGCGTCCGGAGCCAGAGCATGTTCTCTCTCCTTTCGGCGACGGTCTTGACGTTGAGCAGGTGGTAGATGCCGATGTTCTCGGACCGGGAGTTTCCTGCCCAGGAACCGCAGCCCAGCGTGAGGGAGGGGGCCAGCTTGAAGTTGTAGATGTCCCCGATGCCGCCGTGGGCGGTGGGGGAGTTGATAAGAAGCCGGCAGGTCTTCATGGCCGTGGAGAAGCGCTCGATTTTCTCGGTTTCCGTGGGGTTCACGTGGAGGCCGGCGGAGTGGCCGATGCCGCCGCAGACCTTCAGCACGGTGGAGGCCTTTTCAATGCCGTCATCCAGATCCTTCACCCGGTACATGCCCAGCAGAGGGGAAAGTTTCTCGTGGGCAAAGGGCTCGGAGAACTCGGTGGAGGAGATTTCGCCCACCAGCAGCTTGGTGCCGGCGGGGACCTTGACCCCGGCCATCTCGGCGATGGTCTCCGCGCTCTGGCCCACGATCTTGGCGTTCACGTTCCCGGCGGGGAAGCAGATGGCCAGTTCGCCCACCTTTTTCCGCTCCGCGTCGCTGAGGAAATAGGTGCCGTATTTCTGGAACTCCGCTTTCACCGCGTCATAGATTTTGTCGCAGACATACGCCGTCTGCTCCGAGGCGCAGATCATGCCGTTGTCAAAGGTTTTGGAGTGGATGATGGAGTAGGCGGCGTTTTTGATGTCCGCGGTCTCGTCGATGATCACGGCCACGTTCCCGGGGCCCACGCCCAAGGCGGGCTTGCCGGAGGAATAGGCGGCGGTGACCATGCCCGGGCCGCCAGTGGCCAGGACGGTGTCCGCGGCCTTCATCAGGTCGCCGGAGATCTGGATGGTGGGCTCCTCAAACCAGTCGATGATGCCCTCCGGGGCGCCGGCGGCCACGGCCGCGTCCAAAATCACCTTGGCCGCGGCGCAGGTGCACTTCTTGGCCCGGGGATGGGGGCTGATGATCATGCCGTTGCGGGTCTTCAGAGCGATGAGGGCCTTGAAGATCGCTGTGGACGTGGGGTTCGTGGTGGGTATGACGGCGGCCAGGACGCCCAGAGGCTCCGCCACCTTCTTGATGCCCCAGGCGGGGTCTTCCTCGATGATGCCGCAGGTTTTGCTGTAGCGGTAGTGGTTGTAGACGAACTCGGCGGCGTAGTGGTTTTTCATGATCTTGTCTTCCAGAACGCCCATGCCCGTCTCTTCCACGGCCATCCTGGCCAGGGGGATGCGGGCGTTGTCCGCGGCCATGGCCGCCTTGTAGAAAATATGATCCACCTGCTCCTGGGAATATGTGGCGAATTTTTCCTGGGCGGCGCGGACCTTTGCCATCTTCGCCGCCACCAGCTCCGTATCGCTCATGGCGGCTGCTTCCGCTGCTTTCTTTGTTTCTGCCATCCGTGTTACCTCCTGGTGTGATGTAGAGATGTGTGCCAGCCAGGCGATCCCGGCCAGACGTCCAGACAGAAACGGGGAGGTGAAACGTGCTGTGCAAAAAACGGACCAAATTTGCTTTCTCCCCAGTTTGTCACGGACATATATTAGCATTACGCCAAAAAGAAGTCAATATATATGGAGTTAGTTATATAATTCACACAATATTGTTGCATTTTTCACACAGTTGTCACACGCATAACAAAGTGACTGGACAGGGCAAAAAAGTCTTCTGGCAGGCCAAGCCGGCGGGATGGCTACCGGGCCGCATCCGGGAG
>CALWOS010000007.1 GCA_944383185.1 uncultured Oscillospiraceae bacterium | reverse complement strand
GGCGCCGTTTTCGGGGGCCAGTATATCACGGCTGGCGATGATGCGCAAGTTTTCCCGGACAAGTCGGAAAAAAGCACAATTTCTTGGGGAAAAAACGCTGGAAGATTGCCCGTTTGCATCTTGACATCTGACGGCAATGCGGCTAGTATATTGTTCGGTTCCAAACAATCCGAAAGAAGGTCCCTACATGCAGAAAAATTGCGGAATGTGGATCAATGTCCTGTCCCACAAGGTCAAAAAGTACGTGAACGCCCAGCTTTCGGAAATCGGCATCACCGGGGTTCAAGGTATGGTGCTCCACTACGTCATTCTCCACAACGCCACCGGCGCGGTGTTTCAGAAGGATGTGGAGGACGCATTCAGCTTGAACCGCTCCACTGCCACAGGGATTCTCCAGCTGTTGGAAAAGGGCGGTTTTCTCCGCCGGGAGCCGGTGGCGTACGACGCCCGGCTCAAGCGCCTGATCCCCACGGAAAAAGCCTCCCATCTGGACGCACGGATGGAAGAGTACTTGCGGCAAATGGAACAGCGCCTGACCCGCGGCCTGACTGCGGAGCAGCTCACCCAGTTCAAAGAAACCGCCGCGTGCATGTCGGCCAATTTGAACGGGTAGTTTGGCCCGGGCGTTTGCTTTCCCGGCCGTTTTCCCCGGCGCGCCCGCCCGCTGCATCCGGCCGCGCCAAGCTTAGAGGAGGAATGTCTATATGCATCTGGCAAAAGTGCTATCCCGCAGCATCGGCGAGTTTAAAAAGCCCGCCATTCTCACTCCCATCCTGGTGTTGTTCGAGGTGATCCTGGAGTGTATCATCCCCTTTGTGATCGCCCAGCTGGTGAACAACATGCAGGCCGGCTGTACGATGGACGTCATCGTCCGCTACGGCATCGAGCTTCTGATCATGGCGGTGCTGTCCCTGATTTTCGGCGTGGCCGCCGGCAACACCTGCGCCACGGCCTCCACGGGATTTTCCCGGAACCTGCGCCGGGACATGTTCTACCGCATTCAGGACTACTCTTTTGCCAACATCGACAAGTTCTCGGTGTCCAGCCTGGTGACCCGTATGACCACGGACCTGTTCAATGTGCAGATGTCCTTCATGATGATCATCCGTGTGGCCATCCGCGGGCCGCTGATGCTGGTATTCTCCTTCATTATGGGCTTTGCCATGGGCGGGCGCCTGGCGCTGATCTTCCTGGTGACGATCCCGCTGCTGTGCATCGGCCTCTATCTGGTTATCCGCAAGGCCACGCCCATCTTCCGCCGGGTATTTCGGAAATACGACGCGCTGAACGACTCCATACAGGAAAACGTCAGCGCCATGCGCGTGGTAAAGAGCTATGTCCGGGAGTCCTATGAAAAGCAGAAGTTTACCGCCGCCGCGGAGGACGTGTGCAAGGACTTCACCCGGGCGGAGCGGATCATGGCCTTCAACAATCCCATGATGCAGCTGTGCATTTATGCGGGTATGGTATTCGTGCTCTCCTTCGGTTCCTACGCGGTCATCACCTCTCAGGGCACCGAGATTGCCGTCGGCCAGATGTCCGCCATCCTTACTTACAGTTTTCAGATCCTCATGAGCCTGATGATGCTGTCCATGGTCTTCGTGATGATCACCATGTCCATGGAATCCGCTGAGCGTATTGTGGAAGTCCTCACAGAGGAAAGCAGCCTCACCAGCCCGGAAAACGGCATTATGGAGGTAAAGGACGGCTCCATCGACTTTGACGGCGTGAGCTTCAAATACTCTGCCGCCTCTGAGCGTATGGCTCTGGCGGATGTGGATCTGCACATCCGTTCTGGAGAGGTCATCGGCGTTCTGGGCGGCACGGGTTCTTCCAAAACCACGCTGGTGCAGCTCATCCCGCGTCTCTATGACGTGACGGAAGGAACACTGCGTGTGGGCGGCGTGGACGTGCGGAAATACGATCTGGAAGCCCTGCGCAATAACGTCGCCATGGTGCTGCAGAAGAATGTACTCTTCTCCGGCACCATCAAAGACAACCTCCGCTGGGGCAACCCGGACGCCACGGATGCGGAAATCCTGGACGCCTGCCGCCTGGCCCAGGCGGATGAGTTCATCCAGCAGTTCCCGGATAAATATGACACCTGGATCGAGCAGGGCGGCGCCAATGTCTCCGGCGGGCAGAAGCAGCGTCTGTGCATCGCCCGGGCCCTTTTGAAAAAACCCAAGGTGCTGATCCTGGATGACTCCACCTCCGCGGTGGATACCCGGACCGACGCCCTGATCCGCCAAGGCTTCCGGGATTTCATTCCGGAGACTACCAAGATCATCATCGCGCAACGGGTTGCCTCTGTAGAGGACGCGGACCGCATTGTCATCATGGACGGCGGCAAAATCCAGGATATCGGCACCCACGAGGAGCTCCTGCAGCGCAACGCGATCTATCAGGAGATCTACACGACCCAGAATAAGGCAGGTGAGCAAAATGGAGAAGAATAAGACCACCCCCACTCCCAAGGCCGGTCCCGCCACCACACCCCGGGGGCAGCGGGCGCCCAGGGGCGTCCTGCGCCGGCTGGTGCGCACGCTGTTTGAGTTCTACCCCGTGCTGCTGCCTGTAACGCTGGTGTGTATTCTCATTAACGCCATTGTCAGCGCCATCCCCGCCGTGTTCCTGCAGAACATCATCGCCATTGTGGACGACACATACCGCTCCGGCGACTGGGCTTCGGTTTCCGGAAGGGTATTACACCTGGTGCTCATCCTGGCGGGCTTTTACGTGATCAGCCTGATCGCCGGCGTGTGTTACACCCAGCTCATGGCCATTATTACCCAGGGCTCCCTGAAGAAGCTCCGGGAGAAAATGTTCAGCCACATGCAGGACTTGCCTATCAAATATTTTGATACCAATGGCCATGGCGACATCATGAGCTATTACACCAATGACGTGGACACCCTGCGGCAAATGATCAGCCAGAGCCTGCCCCAGATGCTCATTTCCTGCGTGACGCTCTTCACCGTATTCTGCGTTATGATGTACTACAGCATCATTCTGGGCCTGATTGTGGTCCTGGGCGTGATCTGCATGGTGCTTCTCTCCCGCTATGTCACCAGCCATTCCTCCAAATACTTCCTCCGCCAGCAGGTCACCATCGCCAAGGCCGAGGCTTTTATGGAGGAGATGATCACCGGCCAGAAGGTCATCAAAGTTTTCTGCCATGAAGATGAGGCAAAAGCCGATTTTGACAAGGTCAACGGCGAGGTCTTTTTCAACGCCCGGAACGGCAACCGCTTTGCCAACATCCTCATGCCCCTTCTGGGCAACCTGGGCAACGTGATGTATGTGGCCGTGGCCCTGGCGGGCGGCGCGCTGCTGCTCACGGACGTGCAGAACATCAGCATCTCCGGCATGGCCTTCAGCATCAGCATCGTGGTTCCCTTCCTGAACATGACCAAGCAGTTTGCCGGCGCCATCGGCCAGGTTTCCAACCAGGTGAACATGGTCATCATGGGCCTTGCCGGCTCCCACCGGATCTTCGCCCTGCTGGACGAGGAACCGGAGACCGACGAGGGCACGGTGACCTTGGTCAACGCCAAGGAGCAGGCGGACGGCACCATCGCCGAGTGCAGGGAGCGTACCAATGTCTGGGCCTGGAAAGTCCCCCAGGAGGGCGGCGGTTATACCTATGTCCGCCTCACCGGCGACGTACGCTTCAAAGATGTGAACTTCGGTTATGTGCCGGACAAAACGGTGCTCCACGACATCTCCCTCTATGCCAAGCCGGGACAGAAAATCGCTTTTGTGGGTTCCACCGGCGCTGGCAAAACCACCATCACCAACCTCATCAACCGCTTCTACGACATTCAGGAGGGAGAAATCCTCTACGACGGCATTGCCGTCAGCAAAATCAACAAAGCCGATCTGCGCCACAGCCTGGGCATTGTGCTGCAGGACACCAGCCTTTTCACCGGCACGGTGATGGAGAACATCCGTTACGGCAACCTGGACGCCTGCGACGAGGAGTGCATCGCCGCGGCCCAGCTTGCCGGCGCGGACGACTTCATCCGCCGTCTGCCCCAGGGTTACAATACCATGCTTCGGGGCAACGGCTCCAACCTGAGCCAGGGCCAGCGGCAGCTTCTGGCTATCGCCCGGGCCGCCGTGGCCGATCCGCCGGTGCTCATCCTGGACGA
>CALWOS010000006.1 GCA_944383185.1 uncultured Oscillospiraceae bacterium | reverse complement strand
GGGGTTAAATCCCTCCTTTGGGGACGAAAAAAGCCGTCCCTGCACATGTCAAGGACGGCTCAGCCGTGGTACCACCTTGCTTTGCGGCCCTCTCGCGAAAGGCCGCCTCACGGAGTGCCAGCACACTCCTGCGCGTTCACGGGCGCACCCGGCGCGGCTTGTACCCGGCGCCGTGGCAAACACGGCCCGGCCAGTGGGCGGCGCGGCTCCGAGGCCATGTTCAGCGCCGGCGGCCATGCCCCCTCGCAGCGTACAGGGGCTCTCTGGACTGCCCGGCACAGCGCCTACTCTCCTCTTCTCTGCCTTTGCGGTATGTGTACTTCACTATACCCGCTTTTTCCGCCCTTGTCAACACGGCTTGCCAAAGAAGGCAGAGCCTTCTTTGACAAAGGGGATGGCATTCCGCTTCGCGCAGACTTTGTCCGCCAATAGCGGACAAAGCCCACGCACGCTTTGTGAAAAGTGTTTTTTCCGAGGTACATGTCCTCGGAAAAAACAGATTTTATTCTGTTCACGGCTACGACCGCGAATTCTTCGAAGGTTTTTTACAGTCTCATCCACAGCAAGGGGCTATGCTTCAGCCTTTGCTTTCCCCTTCCAGGTAGTGGATGAACTGCTGGGCGGCCCGGCCGGAATAACCTCCGTGGCGGATCTCCCAGGTATTGGCCCGGGCCATGAGCTCCCCATCCGCCAGGGGTATCCCCTGGCGGCGGGCCAGGCTTCGGACGATGGCCTGGTACTCCTTGGGGGTGGGCGCGCCGTAGTGGATGGCCACGCCGAAGCGGCCCGCCAGGGAGAGCTTTTCCTCCATGGTGTCGGAGCGGTGGATGTCGCCGATGTGTTCCATATCCGTGCGGTCATTCCAGGTTTCCCGGACCAGGTGGCGGCGGTTGGAGGTGGCGTAGATCAGGACGTTGTCCGGCTTGGTCTCCACGCCCCCCTCGATGACTGCCTTGAGGTATTTGTACTCCACCTCGTTTTCCTCAAAGGAGAGGTCGTCAATGAAGATGATAAAGCGGTAGTTCCGGTTTTTCACCTGGCCCAGGATGGCGGAGAGGACGCCGAACTGGTGCTTGTAAATCTCGATCATCCGCAGGCCTTGGTCATAGTACTCGTTGATAAGGGCCTTGACGCTGGTGGATTTCCCGGTGCCCGCGTCGCCATAGAGGAGCACGTTGTTGGCCGGGCGGTGCTGGAGGAAGGCCTCGGTGTTCCGGCGCAGCTCATTTTTCTGCTGCTCATACCCCACCAGATCGTCGAGGATCACGGCATCCAGGTTGCTGATGGGTAGGAACTCCAGCTGCCCGGACTGCTCCGCCAGAATGCGGAAGGCCCGGTTCATGGCAAAGCTGCCGAAGCCATACTGCCGGTAATAGCCCGTGAGCAGGGAAAACATCTCGTCCACGTCCGCGTGGGCCAGGGCCCGGCTCAGGGTGAGGACCTGGCGGCTGACGTCGCGGTTATAGGTGCGCTCCCGCTTGGGAATGGCCTTGTAGCGGAGCAGTGTGGAAAAGCAGTCGATGTCCAGATCCTGTTCCAGCGGGCCGAAATCGTAGTCCATCAGCCGGCGGAACACGGCAAAGTCGCTTTTGGCGAAGCGGTTGACGCTCCCCTCCATGGCCCCCACCCGCTCGCAGGTACGGGTGAAGGAATTGCAATTGGTCATCAGTACCCAGGTGAGGTAACAGTTCCACAGGTTTTCGTCAAAGCCGCAGTCGGTGCTCAGGTCCAGGATACGCTTGACCTGGGCATAGCAGCGGCGGACCAGTGCGTCCCGGTCAAAGCCGCCGGTCTGCCAGTCCCGGATGATTTCGCCCAGGCGCAGGAGGATGCTGTCCTCCCCCAGATCGCTGTAGAGCAGCAGGTGGGATATCTCTCGGTACATCGTGTTCCCTCATTTCCCCGTTGATTTTCAGTCCAGCACAGCGCCCCGGTCCGCGGAGGACACCAGCCGGGCATACCGGGCCAGATAACCTGTTGTGACCTTGGGGGCGGGGCAGACCCACTTTTCCCGCCGGGCGGCGAGCTCCGCCTCTGGCACGTCCAGGGTGATGGTGCAGCGGGGGATGTCGATGGAGATGGTGTCCCCCTCCTCCACCAGGGCGATGGGGCCGCCGGAGGCCGCCTCCGGCGAGACATGGCCGATGGAGGCGCCCCGGGTGGCCCCGGAGAAGCGACCGTCGGTGATGAGAGCCACGTCCTTGTCCAGGCCCATGCCGGCGATGGCGCTGGTGGGGTTGAGCATTTCCCGCATGCCAGGGCCGCCCTTGGGCCCCTCGTAGCGGATGACCACCACGTCGCCAGCCACGATTTTGCCGGCATAGATGGCTTTTATGGCGTCATCCTCGCAGTCAAAGACCCGGGCCGGGCCGGAGTGGACCATCATCTCCCGGGCCACGGCGGCGCGCTTTACCACGCAGCCGTCCGGGGCCAGGTTGCCCTTCAGCACGGCGATGCCGCCGTCAGGGGAGTAGGGATTGTCAATGGGCCGGATGACCTCAGGGTTGCGGTTTTCGGCGTGTTCCAGCTCTTCGCCCAGGGTGCGGCCCGTGCAAGTGAGGACGGAGGTGTCCAGGAGCTCCTTCTTGGTGAGTTCTTTCATCACCGCGTGGACGCCGCCGGTCCGCTCCAGATCCTCCATATAGGTCTCCCCAGCGGGGGCCAGGTGGCAGAGGTTAGGCGTGCGGGAGGAGATGGCGTTGGACTGGTCCAGATCTATGGTGATGCCGCACTCGTGGGCGATGGCGGGGAGGTGGAGCATGGTGTTGGTGGAACAGCCCAGGGCCATGTCCACGGTCTCGGCATTCCGGAAAGCAGCCTCAGTCATGATGTCCCGGGGCCTAATGTTCCGGCGAACGAGCTCCATGACCTGCATGCCGGCGTGCTTGGCCAGGCGCAGCCGGGCGGACCACACCGCGGGGATGGTGCCGTTTCCGGGCAGGGCCATGCCGATGGCTTCGGTGAGGCAGTTCATGGAGTTGGCGGTGTACATGCCCGAGTAGGAGCCACAGGTGGGGCAGGCGTTTTCCTCGTACTCCTCCAGCCCGGCGTCATCCAGCTTTCCGGCGTAGTAGGCGCCAACAGCCTCGAACATATGGCTCAGGCAGGTCCGCCGGCCATTTTGCAGGGTGCCCGCCAGCATGGGCCCGCCGGAGACAAAAATGGTGGGTACATTTACCCGAGCCGCGGCCATCAGGAGGCCCGGCACGTTCTTGTCGCAGTTGGGGATCATCACCAGAGCGTCAAATTGGTGGGCCAGGGCCATGGCTTCCGTGGAATCGGCGATGAGGTCCCGGGTCACCAGGGAGTATTTCATCCCCACATGGCCCATGGCGATGCCGTCGCACACGGCGATGGCCGGAAACTCCACAGGCGTGCCGCCGGCGGCACGGACGCCGGCCTTGACCGCCTCGGCAATCTTGTCCAGGTTCATGTGGCCGGGGACGATCTCGTTGAAAGAACAGACCACGCCAACCAGGGGGCGCTCCAGCTCCTCTTTCGTAAAGCCCAGAGCGTACAGCAAGGAGCGGTTGGGGGCGGCGGGGACGCCTTGTTTTACCACGTCACTGCGCATAGGAATGACCTCCTGCAAAGAATTTTTTCAAGTTGTCTGATAACACTTGCATTGTCTGACTATATCGTATATCATAGGGGAGAAGATGTCAAGAGGGGAGCGGTACAATGGGCGGAAATTTGTCTCAGCAGACGGCGGAGCGGCTCTATGTCAGCATCGTGGCGGAAGGACGCTTGGCTCCGGGGGAGAAGCTCCCCAATGAGCTGGCGCTTGCCCAGCAGCTGGGGGTGAGCCGGGCCACGCTGCGGGAGGCCATACGCACCCTGACGGAGCGGGAGGTGCTGGAAGTCCGCAGGGGGAAGGGGACCTTTGTCTCGCCCCGGGTGCGGGAGATCGAGGATTTCGGCTTTGGACGGCTGGAGGGGGTAAAGGGCCGTCTCCGGGATCTCTTTGAGGTACGGGAAATCTTTGAACCCCGGGCCGCCGCCCTGGCCTGCGTCCGGGCCACGGAGGAGGAGCTCCGGGAGATCCTGGCCCTGGGCCGGGCCGTGGAGGCGTGCATCCGGGCGGGGGAGGACCGTACCCGGACGGACCAGGAGTTTCATGCTGCCATCGTCCGGGCGACCCACAACGAGTTCCTGACGCGGCTGCTGCCCCTGATCGGCCAGGCGGTGGACACCGCCATTTCCGCCGGGGAAAACCGGGAGCGCCTGGCCCAAGCCACCCTCCGGGACCACGCCCTTCTGCTGGAGTTCCTGGAAAAGCGGGACGCCGCCGGCGCGGAACACGCCATGGCCATCCACATGCGCCACGCCATGGGGGAGATGGGGCTGGAAGGGGGCGCCGCCGGCTGATCCACCAAAGCTCCCTTTGCGCAGAGGAAAGAAAAAAAGGCCCCCTTGTGCAAAGGGGGCTGTCGGCGTGAGCCGACTGGGGGATTGCCATTTGAATGGATAATTGACAATTAAGGGCGCGAGGGCAGTCAGGGCGAAGGTCCCCTTGCGCCAAGGGAGGGACGTCAGACTTTCTTTGTGCAGACAAAGGACGTGCCTCCGGCGGCCCCATTTCTTTGTGCGGACAAAGAAATGGGGGAAAGAAAACCGCCAGGGGAGTTGGGCGCTTACTAAAAAAGCTGGGACGGCGTTGCCGTCCCGACTTTTTTATGCGCTCACCCCTGGACCCGCGTCAGAAGGAGGGCGCTTCATTCCGTTTCCTGCCGGAGGCCGAAAACTCCATATCCGCTTCCTCCTTCTTCCTTTTCCGCCGGAAACCCGCTTCGCTGGGCTTTCCGGCGGGAGTGCGAGGGGGGAGGCAGGCGGCACCTCGAAAAGCACAGCCTACCCACGCCGGGACAGTGGCTTCAGACCAATTTGACTGCCAGGCGGCGGGGGAACCCAATGGGGGGCCGCAGGCCCCAGCGTCCACCATGCAAATCGCGCGGAGCGCATACCCCTTTTGGGGGAGCGCGAGGGGGCTGTGCCCGCCTCGCGTGCAATCCTCCGCCGCTTGCGCTTGCCCTGCAAGCGCTGTATTTTGCCAAAGGCAAAATACACGGCGGAAATGGGGAATCGAAACCCCTTCCCCTTTGACGGCTTTCTTTGGTACTTTCTTTGTGCGTACAAAGAAAGTACATATACACCCTGCAGGAGGCAGGGTCAGTTGGAGGCGGTGTCCAGGTCCGTGTCTCCGCCCCAGATCATGTTTTTGCGGAGCTCCTCGCCCACGACCTCCATCTGATGCTTCTTGAGCTGGAGGCGCTTGGAGTTGAAGAAGGTCCTGCCATTCTTGTTTTCGGCGATCCAGCGGCCGGCAAAGCTGCCGTCCTGGATATCGGAGAGGACGGCGCGCATCCGGGCCTTGGTCTCCTCGTGGGGAATGACCCGGGGGCCGGAGACATACTCGCCGAACTCGGCGGTGTCGGAGATGGAGTAGTTCATGGCCGCCACGCCGCCCTTGTTGATCAGGTCGATGATGAGCTTCATCTCATGGATGCACTCGAAATAGGCGTTTTCAGGCTCATAGCCGGCCTCCACCAGCACCTCAAAGCCGCAGCGCATCAGATCCACCACGCCGCCGCACAGCACGGTCTGCTCTCCGAAGAGGTCGGTCTCGGTCTCATCGTGGAAGGTGGTCTCCATCACGCCGGCACGGGCGCCGCCGATCCCGGCAATGTAGGCCAGGGCGATGTCCAGGGCGTGGCCGGAGGCGTCCTGCTCTACGGCCACCAGGCAGGGCACGCCCTTGCCCGCCACGTAGGTGGAGCGCACGGTGTGGCCGGGGCCTTTGGGGGCGGCCATGAACACGTCCACCCCGGCGGGGGGCACGATCTGCTGGTAGCGGATGTTGAAGCCGTGGGCAAAGGCCAGGGCCTTCCCCTCGGTCATGTAGGGGGCGATGTCCTTTTTGTAGACCTCGGCCTGGACCTCGTCGTTCACCAGGATCATGACGATGTCGCCCCACTGGGCGGCCTCGGGAATGGTCTTGACCTGAAGCCCGGCGGCCTCCGCCTTGGCCCAGCTCTTGGAGCCCTGGCGCAGGCCCACGCACACGTCGCAGCCGGACTCCTTCAGGTTCAGCGCATGGGCATGGCCCTGGGAGCCGAAGCCGACGATGGCGATCTTCTTCCCGTCCAGATAGCGGATGTCGCAATCCTTCTCATAGTACATTTTTGCCATAGTTGTATTCCTCCTTGAGTTTGTTGTTATCGTATATGGTGCTGTTGCCTCGCTCAATGGACAGTGTGCCGGTTTTGGCGATCTCCAGAATGCCGTAGCCATCCAGAAGGCCGATGAGCGCCGCGGTTTTGTCCCGGTCCCCGAATACAGCCACAGTGAGCGTGTCCCGGCCCACGTCGATGATCTTGGCCCGGAAGATATTGGACATCTGGATGACCTCGTCCCGGGCGTTCCGGTCCGCTGCCCGGACCTTGATGAGGGCGAACTCCCGCTGGATGGCGGTGGCTTCGTCCAACAGCTTTACCGCCAGAACAGGGATGAGCTTCCGGCACTGGGCGGCGATCTGCCCCACCATGAGCTCGTCGCCCAGGATGACGATGGTGATGCGGGTGACGCCGGGCTTGTCCGTCTCGCCGGAGACAATGGACTCGATGTTGTAGCCCTTCCGGGAGAACAGCCGGGCCACCTGGCTGAGCACGCCGGGGATGTCCTGGACCAGGATGGCCAGAGTGTAGAGTTTCTTTTCCGGATTAAAGGTCTTTTTCACGATGTCCTCCCTCCCTTACTTGATCAAAAAGTCCGTAATATGGGCGCCGCCGGGAACCATGGGCCGGACCATCTCGTCAATGTCCAGCCGGCAGTCCAGCACGCAGCCGCAGCCGGCGGAGAGGGCGTCCCGGAAAGCGGACTCCATCTCCTCCGGGGTGGTGACCCGGTAGCCCCGGAGGCCGTAAGCCTCCGCCAGTTTTACGAAGTCCGGGCCCCGGTCCAGGGTGGTGGCGGAATAGCGGTTGTGGTAGATGAGGCTCTGCCACTGGCGGACCATGCCCAGAGTACCGTTGTTGAATACCACGGAAATGATGGGCAGGCGATAGTGCTCCACCGTGCTCAGCTCATGGCAGTTCATCCGGAAACAGCCGTCCCCGGTAACATGGATCACCCGCTTGTCCGGGTTGCCCAGCTGGGCCCCAATGGCGGCCCCCAGGCCGAAGCCCATGGTGCCGAAGCCGCCGGAGGTGAGGAGCTGGCCGGGATAGCTGAAGTGGAAATGCTGGATGGACCACATCTGGTGCTGGCCCACGTCCGTGGCCACGATGGTATCCTCCGGGGCCAGGCGGCGAATGGCCTCCAGAATCTTCACATGGGTGAGGGCGTCGCCTTCGTCGGTCTCTGCGCCCTCCCGGAGGGAGAGGATGTGTGCTTTCCATTCCGGATGGCTGTACTGGGGCAGGAGAGGGTTGAGCATTTCCAGCACCCGCCGGGCTGAGCCGATGATGTGGTGGTCCGTGAGGACGTTTTTGTCGATCTCCGAGCGGTCAATGTCGATGTGGACGATCTTTGCCTGGCTGGCGAAGGTGTCCGGCTGGAGCGCCACCCGGTCCGAGAAACGGCAGCCCACGGCGATGAGCAGGTCGCACTCGTCGCAGGCCACGTTGGAGGCCCGGGAGCCGTGCATGCCGATCATGCCCGTGGCGAGGGGGTGCCCGCCGGGGAAGCCGCCGCCCCCCATGACGGTGATGGCCACCGGGGCGTCCAGCTTCTCCGCCAGCTCCCGGAACTGCCGGTGCGCCCGGCCCCGGACCACGCCGCCGCCGCAGATGAGCATGGGGCGCTCCGACCGGGCGATCATGTCCGCCAGGATGGCGATATCCTGGGCGTCCGGCTCCGGCGCCTTGAGTCCGTGGCTTCTGGCCAAGGACTGGATGCTGCTGCAGGAGCGGTTCTCCGTCCAGGGGATAAATTCATAGTCGATCATCACCGACGGGTCGGTGACATTCTTGAGGAAGTCAATAAGCACCGGGCCGGGCCGGCCTGTGGCGGCCACGGCGAAGGCCTGGCGCATCACGTCCGGTATCGTGGCCGCGTCCCGGACCAGGTAGGTGGCTTTGGTGATGGGCATGGCGATGCCGGTGATGTCCACCTCCTGGAAGGCGTCCTTTCCCAGAAGGGGTTCCGTGACGTTGCAGGTGAGAAAGACCACCGGGGAGGAATCCATGTGAGCCGTTGCGATGCCGGTAGTGAGGTTGGTGGTGCCGGGACCGCTGGTGGCAAAGCATACGCCCACCTTGCCGGTGGAGCGGGCGTAGCCGTCGGCGGCGTGGGCCGCTCCCTGCTCGTGGCTGGTGAGGATGTGATGGAGTTTGTCCCGATAGTTATAAAGTTCGTCGTAAACATTGAGAATGGTGCCGCCGGGATAGCCGAAGACGGTGTCCACCCCCTGTTCCAGCAAACACTCCATGATGGCTTGGGTCGCGCGGATCTTCACAGATTTCATTCCTCCTGTCCATGGGACGCACAAAACGCCCCTTCAACTTTGCAAAAGCCTCGTCAGAGTTTGCGCCCGCAGGCGCAAATCCAGTTTCATCTGTTTTTTCCGTGGACATGTGCCGCGGAAAAAACGCCTCTCGCGGAGCGAACGTGGGATTTGCTTGCCTCTGGCAGGCAAATCCTGCGTTGAGCGAAGTGCAGACCCTTTCGGCGGAAAAGGCTCTGCCTTTTTCGACGGCTAAATTTTGCCGCCGCCTTTCTGTACGGCGATGATGCCGGTGCGGGCGACCTCCAGAATGGAGAAGGGCCGCAGCATGGCCTGAAAGGTCTCCAGGCGCTCAGGCGTATCGGACAGCTCCAGGGTCATGGAGGTGGGGGAGATGTCGTCCACCCGGGCGCCCAGGATCTCGCAGATGGTCATGATGTCCTGGCGGGTTTTGCTGTTGGCGTTGACTTTGACGATCATCAGCTCCCGGCCAATGTAGCTGCCCTCTTCCAGTGTGCGGACCTTGATGACCTCTATGAGCTTGTTGAGCTGCTTTTCTACCTGCTCCACCACGCTGTTGCCGCTGTCGACGATGATGGTGATGCGGGAGACGGTGGGGTCGTCGGTGACGCCCACCGCCAGGGACTCGATGTTGAAGGCCCGGCGGGAAAACAGCCCGGTGATCCGGTTGAGGGCGCCGGCCCGGTTTTCCACCAGGACGGAAATGGTCTGCTTCATCTCTTACCTCCTCAGTCTCCAGTGGTGACGTCCGGATGGACCCGGCACAGAAGCAGGCAGGGGCCTTTTTGAGCCAGGAACTGCTCCAGTACGCCGTCCAGGGCGTCCTCATCCGCCACGCAGAGGGCTGGGATGCCGTAAGCGGCGGCGATGGTTTCAAAATCGGGGGAACCGTCCAGGTCCACGCCGAAGGGCCCGTGGTAGGGCGCGGTGCGCTGGATCTGGTGCACCAGACCCAGGGTGCCGTTGCAGAATACCACAATCTTCAGATCCATACCCGCCGTTTTCACGGCGGCGAGCTCGTTCATGGACATCTGGAAGGAGCCGTCGCCGCAGATCACGATGGTCTGTTTGTCCGGTTCCGCCACCTTGGCGCCGATGGCGGCGGGCAGGGCGTAGCCCATGGTGCCCAGGCCGCCGCTGGTGAGGAGCCGGCCATTTTTTTGGGGCAGGTACTTGCAGGTGAAGATCTGGTTCTGCCCCACGTCTACGCAGACCACCGCGTCATCCTGGAGCATGGCGCCCAGTCGGCGCAGGGCCGTGCCGGGGAAGACGTAGCCCTCCCGCCGGGGGAAATCCCGGTTTAGCTCCGCCTGACGGTAGCCCTTCAGCAGTTCCCGCCAAGCCGTGGAATCCGGCACGGCAGGCTGCCGGTCCAGGATCTGCCGGAGGATGACCTTCACATCTCCCACCAGGGGGATGGCGGCTTCCATATTCTTGCCGATCTCCGCCGGATCCACGTCGATGTGGATGGTGGCCATGCGCCGTTGGATCTCCCGGGGATCCAGCACCGCCCGGTCCGCTGCCCGGGTGCCCACCATGATGAGCAGGTCCGCCTTTGCCAGCGCCTTGTTGGCGCAGCGGTTTCCGTGAGAACCGATCATGCCCAGGTTCAGGGGGTGGTCCGTGGGCAGGACGGAGAGGCCCATCATGGTCTTGACCACCGGGATGGAACAGCGCTCCGCCAGCTCCAGAAGCTCCGCCTTGGCGTGGGCCAGCCAAACGCCGCCCCCGGCGCAGATCACCGGCTGATGTGCCTTGCCGATGGCCTCCACCACCCGCTTGATCTGCAGGTCGTTGCCCCGGACGCTGGGCTTGTAGCCCCGGATGTGGACTTCCTCCGGGTAGGAAA
>CALWOS010000005.1 GCA_944383185.1 uncultured Oscillospiraceae bacterium | reverse complement strand
CAAAGATGGTGGTGACGCCGTCCCGGATGCAATCCAGGATAGTGGCATAGGCGCTTGCCCTGGTGCCGTCCAGGGTCAGGTGCCGGTCAATGTACCACCACTGGCCGTCCAGCACCTCAAAGAAGTTGGTGGGGTTGAACCCGTCAATGGCCAGGCCCCGGGCCAGGCCGGAATAGATGTGGGTGTGGGCGTTGATGAGGCCGGGCATGATGACGCCGCCCCGGGCGTCCACAAACTCCGCCTGGGGGTACTTTGCCTCCAGCGCGGCGCGCTCCCCCACCTCCAGGATCCGCTCCCCGTCCATCACAACGGCGCCGTCCGGCAGGCAGGGCTTGTCCGCGTCTCTGGTGATGACTGTTCCGTTTCCCAGCAGCAGCATGGTGGTAATCCTCCTTCATTTCCATTCCCGGCAGATTCCGGGGAAATTTTTTCCGGATAAGAAAAGGTGCCCATTCCCAAATATTTGGAAGAATGAACACCAGCCCGTGCGCAAAGCACTCCGTTTCAGCTCGCATTTGTTGAAACTGTGCAATATTTATTTTTCTGCATTCAAATTTTACCACATTTTTCTGGATTTGACAAGAGTAATTCCACAGGATTCCGGTGAATGCCAAAAATTTTTTCGCCCTTCTTTTTTGTTGTATTTTTTGGATAAAACTGGTATACTGAGACAAAATCCCTTTTGAAAGGAAACGAGGTGAAGCGCCATGCAGGCATCCTCCCTGGAATTCTGCCTCCGGCTGGCCAAGGGCGTGGCCCGGCAGTTCGGGCCCAATTGCGAAGTAGTGGTCCACGACCTGGTCTCGGCGGACCCGGAACACTCCATCGTGGCCATCGAAAACGGCCACGTGAGCGGCCGGAGCCTGGGAGATGGGCCCAGCCATGTGGTGCTGGAGGCCCTGCGGGATCAGCGGCAGGTGCCGGAGGACCGTCTGGCCTATCTCACCAAGACCGAGGACGGCAAGATCTTAAAGTCCAGCACCCTCTACCTCCGGGATGACGACGGCAAGGCCATCGGCATCTTTGCCATCAATTACGACATCACTCTGATGCTGGCTATGGAGGACGCCCTCCGAAACTTTACCCAGACCCAGAGCGCGGACGCCCGCACAGAGCCGGAACCCATCGTCCGAAACGTGACGGATCTCCTGGATGAGCTCATTGAGCAGAGCGTGGCCCTTGTGGGCAAGCCCGTGGCCCTGATGACCAAGGAGGACAAGGTCCGGGCCATCCAGTTTCTCAGCGACACGGGCGCTTTCCTCATCACCAAGTCCGGCCAGAAGGTCTGCAAATACTTCGGCATTTCCAAGTACACCCTGTACAGCTACATTGACGAGGCCAAGTCCGCGGAAAAGGATTCCTGACGGATTCTCCGTCCCGGCCGCTCTTTGACGGGCGGCCGGGACGGTTTTTTACTGTTCCGCAGGTGCGGAGGCGTTTTCCTCCGGGTCTTTGGGAAGAATGAGGTTCAGGATAATCGCCAGGATGGTGGCCACCACCACGGAGGAGGAGCCGAACACCGTGGCCACCCAGCCGGGGAAGCCGTTGCCGGACAGGCAGCCGTTCACTTGGGTAATGCCCACACCCAGGGCCACGCTGAGGCCCACCACCGTGCTCTTCCGGGCGGTAAAGCCCCCCTCGGTGATCATACGGATGCCGGTCATGGTGATGGTGGCAAAGACGGACAGCGTCGCCCCGCCGATGACGCACTGGGGGATGGTAGTGAGCACCGCGGCGAACTTGGGCACCAGCCCCGCCGCCAGGAGCACCACGGCGGCAAAGACGAATACCATGCGGTTGACAACCCGGTTCACCGTAACGATGCCCACATTCTGGCTGTAGGAGGCGGTAGGCAGACCGCCCAGGAAGGCGCCCAGGATGCTCATAATCCCCTGGCCGGCGATACCGCCGGAGAGTTCCCTGTCGGTGGGCAGACGATCCATGCCGCCCAGGGTGGTGGAGGAGAGGTCGCCGATGGTCTGCACGGCGTTGACAACATACACGATTCCCAGAGAGACGCAGGCCTCCGGGACAAAGCGGATTTCAAAGGGCAGGAGCTCCGGCAGGGCAAACCAGCCCGCCGGCCCCACGCTGGAAAGGTCCACGATCCCCACGGCAAAGGCCGCGGCGTAGCCCACGATTATGCCGAACAGCAGCGCCCCCAGCTTCCAGATGCCCTTGGTGAAGTTGTTGAGGAACACCACCACGGCAAAGGTGAGCAGCGCCACGCCCCAGCTGCGCAGGCCGCCGAACCAGACGCTGGCAGCGTCGCCCCCCGCCATATACCGCACGGCCGTGGGGTAAAGGGAAAGGCCGATGGTGAAGATCACCGTCCCCGTCACCAGCGGCGGGAAGAAGCGGCGGATGCGCTTGACAAATACGCCGAATACAATGGCCACCGCGCCGCCGACGATCTGCGCGCCCAGGATGGCAGACAGTCCGAACTGCACGCCGATGGACGTGAGCGTGGGCACATAGGCAAAGCTCACACCCATGATCACCGGCAGGCCCGAGCCAATGCGCCGGAAAACGGGAAAAAGCTGCAGCAGCGTGGCCAGGGCCGTGATCACCAGGGATGCCTGGATCATCAGAGTCCTCTCATCGGCAGTCAGATTGCACACGTCCGACCCGGAAATGATGATGGCCGGGGTGATGACGCCCACTACGGCGGCCACCACGTGCTGGAGTCCCAGAGGGATCATCTGTCCGGCAGAGGGTATGCCCTTGTACTGGAACAAGACGGCGGAATCTGCGGTGGAACGCTTCACGGCGGCTCCCTCCATAAAAAAAGTTTTTATGACAAATTATTATTTAGATTAATTCCATCATACCTACATTTCCACCAAAAGGCAAGGGAATTC
>CALWOS010000004.1 GCA_944383185.1 uncultured Oscillospiraceae bacterium | reverse complement strand
TCCAAGGCCTGGGCCGCCACGGACAAACCCGTGCTCATCATGGCCAACACCATCAAGGGCAAGGGCGTGGACTTCATGGAGAACAACGTGGTCTACCACTACGCCTCCGCCGACTCCCAGCTGTGCGCCAAGGCCAAAGCATCCATCCAGGAACATTAAAGGAGGTAGAGCATCATGGCAGTTGTCACCGGAACCAACTGGAACGCCTACGACGCCGCAACCATGACCGCCCGTGAGATCTACGGCCGGACCCTGGCGGAGCTGGGCAAGCACAACGACAAAATCGTGGGCCTGACGGCAGACCTCGCGAAAACCACCGCCATCGTCCACTTTGAAAAGGCCTTTCCCGAGCGTTTCTTCAACGTAGGCATCGCCGAGCAGAACATGTTCGGCATCGCCGCGGGCCTGGCCAAGGCCGGGCTCATCCCCTTTGCCTCCACCATGGCGGTGTTCACCTGCCTCCGGGCCGGGGAGCAGGTGCGCACGGACATCGCCTATCAGAACCTCCCGGTGAAGATCATCGCCACCCACGCGGGCATCTCCTTCGGCCACGCGGGCACCACCCACCACTGCACGGAGGATCTGGCCATCATGCGCTCCATTGCCAACATGACGGTCATCTGCCCGGCGGACGGCATCGAGACCAGCAAGGCCGTCCAGGCCTGCGTGGACACCCCGGGGCCGGTGTACATCCGCATTGGCCGGGGCTTTGAGCCGCCCTGTTACGAAAACGACAACTACACGTATGAAATCGGCAAGGCCATCACCATGCGGGAGGGCACGGACCTGACCATCATCTGCTGCGGCATCGCGGTGCTCCAGGCGGTAAACGCCGCCAAAACCCTGGCGGAAACCGACGGGATCAGCGTCCGGGTCATCAACATGCACACCATCAAGCCCATTGACCGGGAAGCTATTCTCAAGGCGGTCACCGAGACCCGGCGCATTCTCACCGTGGAGGAGCACAATGTGATCGGCGGCCTGGGCGACGCGGTAGGCAGCGTCATTGCCGAGTCCGGCAAAGGCTGCGTGTTCAAAAAGCACGGCATCCAGGACACCTTCGCCGCCATCGGCTACGCCGAGGACCTGTACGCCCACTACGGCCTGGACGCCAACGGCATTGTGGACAAGGTCCGGGAAATGCTGGGCATGGAGTTCGAGGCGGACGAGAACTGGGATGACGAATGAGCCCGCGCCATCTCAAGGAATAAAGGAGGGAAAGATATGTCCGCATCTCCCCAGGATATCATGACCGCAAAGCTCTTTTTCAACGCCGCCTTTCCCACCATGCAGGTGCTGCTGGACGACGTACCCAAACTACACAAGAAATTTGAGAAGATCCAGGCCACTGTGCAGTTCGGCGCGAAAAACAATGGTCAGCTGCTGTGCTGCCATATGATTTTCGACCACGCCCAGGTCACCGTGGTCCAGGGTCCGGCGGAAAAGGCGGATCTGACGCTGACCTTTTCCAGCGTGGAGAAGATGAACGCCCTGCTCCGAGGCGGGCTGGCCATTCCGTCCATCAAGGGCAAGCTGAGCCTGCTGCCGCCGGTGCTGAGCCTGCTCATGGGGCTGATGATCATGTCCCCCAAGAAAAAGCCCAAGGATTTTGCCGGCCAGGCCCTGAAGGTCAAGTGCAGCCTCTATATGATCACCCGCGCCCTGAGCCAGTACAACAAGCTGGGGGACTCGGATATACAGGAGTTCTGCCAGCGGCAGCCGGACCGGATCTACCAGTTCACGGTGGCCCACGACGGCGACCCCAACTACATCGCCTGCTACCTGCGCATCAAGGCCGGCCAATCCAAGTCCGGCCACGGGGTCTATACCCGGCGCAGCCCCTTCGTCCACTTCTGCTTCAAGAGCGTGGAAGGGGCCATGAAGGTACTCCAGAAGGAAGTGGAGTTTGTGGAAGGCGTGGAAAAGGGCTATGTGGAGACCATCGGCAGTCCGGAATACGCCTGCTATCTCAACGACTACATGTCCATACTTCAGGGCATGTTGACCTGATCATTTCCCGAAAAAGGAGGGAACTGAGGCTTGAAAACCATCTATTTTGAAAAGGATATTCCCCGGGTCCTGGCCACCAAGTTCGCCGCCAAGCGCTGCAAGGGTCTTTTGTATACCGGGCTCAACGCGGTGAAATTCGCCACGGATCTCCCTGACCCGCCCCTGCCGGCGGACGACTGGGTCCGGGTGAAAAACATTGCCTGCGGCCTTTGCGGCACAGACATGAGCTTTTTCAAAGCAACCACCGGCACCAACTCCGCCTTTGAGCCTATCCCCGCCTCCAAGCGCACCTACCTGGGCCACGAGAACGTGGGCATCGTCACGGAGGTGGGCAGTGCGGTAACGGAGTTTCAGGTGGGGGACCGGGTCACCATCCGGGCCTATATGTCCGGCTGTGACACCAAGGGCATCCGGGACCGCTGCCACTACTGCCAGGAAGGCGACTACAACTTCTGCCTGAACTACGGCGCCCCCTCCCCCTATGACCTGCCGGACACCGGCGCGGGCTTTGGGGACAGCTTCATCTATCCCGCCAAGGGCCTGGCCCACATCTATGACGAGCTCACCGACGAGCAGGCCGTCATGGTGGAACCCAGCTGCGTCTCCATCCACGCGGTGCTCTGCGCCCCGCCCCAGAAAGGAGAAAAAATCCTGGTTATGGGCTGCGGCACCATCGGCCTGGGCGTGGTCCAGGCCATCAAGGTGGTGGAGCCGGAATGTGAGGTCTGGATCATGGAGCGGGTCCAGACCAAGCAGGAATTTGCCAAGAAGCTGGGAGCGGATCACGTCCTCTCCGGCGATCCCTATACGGCCACGGCCAAGGCCACCGGCGGCAGCCCCATCTATACCGGCATGCAGGGGAACAAATATTTCTTCGGCGGCTTTGACCGGATCTACGACTGTATCGGCGGCAACTGGTCCAACCACACCGGGCTGCGTTTGCTCCGCGCCCGGGGCACCTTCGTGAAGATCGGCCACCACATGAACGCCATCACCTTCGACGAGAGCCCCATCTGGTGGCAGGAACTCAAGCTCATCGGCGTGGACGCCCACGGCATGGAGCACTGGAAGGGCCGGGACCTCTACACCTTTGATCTGGCCCAGGAGTGGATCCGGGACGGGATCTACAGCGTGGAGGGCTTTGTCACCCACCACTTCCCCCTGGAACAGTACAAGGACGCCATGCGCCTCGCCCTGGCCAACCCGCCGGATGTGATCAAGATCGTGCTGGATTGCCAATGAAGCAGGAAAAGCCGGATACCGCCGGGCTGGTCAAAGCCGGCGAGCTGGCGCGGGCAGCTGGGGTCAGTTTGTCCACGGTAAAGTTCTATGTCAAAGAGGGCCTGATCCGCCCGGTGTGCAAAACCGGGCGGAACATGGCCTACTACGATCCCAAAGCCGCGGAGACCATCCAACTGATCCGTTCCCTCCAGAAGGAGCGTTTCTATCCCCTCTCGGTGATCAAATCCCTTCTGGCGGGCGGGACGGTGCGGACCTCGGACCTGGCGCTGCTGGACGCCATCCACAAGGTTGACGGCCCCGAAGCCCCGGCCTCCATCTCCGCTGGAGAGGCGCTGCGCCGCTGCGGGCTTACCTCCGTCCAGGCTGCCGCCCTGGCGGAGACAGGGCTGGTGACACCGAAAGGCCCACCCCGGCGCCAGAGCTACTCCCGGGAAGACATGGCGGTAATGGAACTGGTCGCCCGGCGCCTGGAGGCAGGTATCCCCTTTCAGCAGACCGTGCGCGCCCTGGCCATCTACCAGGAGGCTCTCTCCCGGGCCGTCCAGGCGGACGTGGACTCTTTCGTAGCCGGGGTCCTTATGGCCCGGGATTTTACCGCCGAGGCCGGGGCCAATATGATCCGGGTCTCCGACGAAACCCTGGACGCCTTCATCGCCATCCGCCGCAAGGAGCTCAACCGCTTCTACG
>CALWOS010000003.1 GCA_944383185.1 uncultured Oscillospiraceae bacterium | reverse complement strand
AAGGCCGCGGACGAGCTCAAGACCCGTCTGGAGGCCATGCTGGGCCCGGCGGGGCGGGATGTGTGGGCCATGACATTCCACAGCGCCTGTGTGCGCATCCTCCGCCGGGAGGCGGACAAGCTGGGATATCCCAGCAGCTTCACCATCTACGACACCGCCGACAGCCAGGCGGTGATGAAACGGGTGCTCAAGGACCTGGAGCTGGACGAGAAGATGTTCCCCTGCCGGAGCGTGCTCTCGGAGATCAGCCGGTGCAAGGACGCCCAGGTCTCCCCGGAGCAGTATCTGGCCCGGGCGGAGCAGGGGGCCGACGCCCGGCGCAAGCGCATCGGCCGGGCTTACGCCGCCTATGAAAAGCGCCTACGGGAGGCTGGGGCCATGGACTTTGACGACCTGATCGCCAACACCGTGCACCTGCTCCAGAAGTATCCGGAGGTGCGGGAGTATTACCAGGACAAGTTCCGCTATGTGCTCATCGACGAGTACCAGGACACCAACCAGCTCCAGTACCTCCTGGCCTCCCTCCTGGCCGGGCGGCGGAAGAACATCTGCGTGGTGGGGGACGACGACCAGAGCATCTACCGGTTCCGGGGCGCCACCATCGAGAACATCCTGAATTTTGAAAACCAGTACCAGGGCTGCCGGACCATCCGCCTGGAGCAGAATTACCGCTCCAAAGGCCATATCCTGGACGCGGCCAACGCCGTCATCGCCCACAATCAGGGGCGAAAAGGCAAGCGCCTGTGGACCCAGGACGAACCGGGGGAAAAGCTCACCCTCTACACCGCCCGGAACGAAAACGACGAGGCCCAATATGTGGCCAGTAAGCTCCTGGAGAGCTTCGGCAGGGGGGAGAGCTGGAAGAGCAGTGCCATCCTCTACCGGATGAACGCCCAGTCCAACCAGCTGGAATACGCCTGCAAGCGCAACGGCATCCCCTACCGCATTCTGGGGGGTACCCGTTTCTTTGACCGGGCGGAGATCAAGGACGTGCTGGCCTATCTGTGCGTGATCCAGAACCCGGGGGACGACCTGCGCCTCACGCGGATCATCAACGTGCCCGCCCGTGGCATCGGGGAGAAGACCGTGGAGACCGCCCGGGAACTCGCTGCCCGGGAGGGAAAGGCCCTCTTTGAGATCCTGGACCGGGCCTACGCCTACGAAGCGCTCCAGCGCGCCGCCGGGAAGCTGGGGCAGGTGGCGGAGATGTTCCACCGGCTCCGGGAGGCCACAGAGACCGAGAGCGCAGAGGCGGTGTATGACCGGCTCCTGGAGGAGACGGGCTATGTCCGGGCCCTGGAGGAGAAGAAGAGCGACGAGAACCTGGGGCGCATCGAAAACGTCCGGGAGCTCAAGAGCAATATCATTCAGTTTGCCCAGGAGAGCGGGGACAACTCCCTGGCGGCTTTCCTGGACCAGGTGGCCCTCTATACAGATCTGGACAATTACGACCGGGACGCCGACTGCGTGGTGATGATGACCATGCACAGCGCCAAGGGCCTGGAATTTGACAACGTGTTCCTGGTGGGCATGGAGGAGGGGATTTTTCCCGGCCTCCGGGCCATCGGCGAGCCGGAGGAAATGGAGGAGGAGCGGCGGCTGTGCTATGTGGGGATGACCCGGGCCCGGAAGCGCCTGACCCTCACCTGCGCCAGCCAGCGGATGCTCTTTGGCCGAACCACTGCCAACAGGCCGTCCCGATTTGTGGAGGAGATCCCGCCGGAAGATCTGGAGCGCACCGGGAACCGCCCCGGCTGGAGCTTCGGCCATCAGGACGGGGACGGCGCGGGCCGCGCCGGCGTACAGCCGCGGCGCGGCACATTCACGCCCCGGCCGGCGGCCCACAGCTTCACGCCGCCCAGGAGCCGCACCGCGGCGGCGCCGGGCCCGGCGGCGAGCTTCCGTCCAGGGGATCAGGTTCGGCACAAGGCCTTCGGCGCCGGCGTGGTGGTCAAATCCACCCCCATGGGGGGCGACGCCCTGCTGGAGATCAATTTTGAGGGCGTGGGCACCAAACGGCTCATGCAGCGGGCAGCGGCCCAGCATATGACCAAAATCTGAGGTGAAGGGACTGTGAACGAGAAAAAAATAGGCGTCCTGGGCAGGTTGTCCCTGCTAATGTGTACGTTGGTGTGGGGCAGCTCCTTCGTGGTGCTGAAAAACACCCTGGACGTCCTGCCTCCATTCACACTGCTTGCCGTCCGCTTCGCCGGGGGCGGCGTGGTGATGGCGCTGCTGTGCGCCCGGGAGTGGAAGAAGCTGGACCGGAACTACCTTCTGGGCGGTGCGCTCATGGGCATCTGCCTCTTTGCCGCTTTTGGCACCCAGACCTATGGCCTGACCTTCACCACCCCTGGGATCAACGCATTCCTCACCGCCACCTACAGCGTGATCGTGCCCTTTTTGGCCTGGCTGGTGTACAAAAAACGGCCGGACGGCTATAACCTGGCCGCAGCGGCCATCGCCCTGGCCGGCGTGGGGCTGGTGAGCGTCAATGAGCAGCTGCGCATCGGCCCCGGGGAGCTGCTGACCCTCATCTGCGGCTTTTTCTACGCCTGGCACATCCTGGTGACGGACCGCTTTGTCCGGGGGCGGAGCGTGATGCTCCTCACGTCCATCCAATTCCTGTCCGCGGCGGTACTGTGCGCCGGGGCGGCGGCCCTGACGGAGACGCCCCCCGCCGCGTTCCCCACGGAGGCGGTGGGGAGCCTTGCCTATCTGTGCCTGGGTTGTACGGCGTTGTGCTATTTCTGCCAGGCTTTTGGACAGAAGCACACGCCTCCCGCTGCCAGCGCTGTGATTCTCACCCTGGAGTCCGTATTCGGCGCGCTGTTCAGCGCTCTGTTCTACCATGAAACGGTAACGCTGCGGCTCCTGAGCGGCTTTGCCCTCATATTCATCGCCGTGCTGGTGTCGGAAGTCAAGCCATCTTTCGGCCTGCGCCGCCGCGCTCCCGAGCGCAGCGGGGGCGGTTGATCTCTGGTTTCAGAGAAAAAGAAAACTTCCCCGGACCGATTGGTCCGGGGAAGCCTTATTTTGGATCAAAGATGCATGTTTGGGATTCCGGCGGTTCCTGAACGGGGCGAAAGCCGCCCGCAAGCAGAACATATATGATTGCGAAGTTATCAATGCCGGCACCTGTCCTCACATAGAAACTTGAATTTTTGAGCGAGACCGCGTCAAATAGCTTCACGCAGGCCGCCGTTACATGCATACGATGGAATCCGGTTTGTCTGCACTTGCCGATGGTATGTTTCCCAAAAGGATGGTCTGCGCTCTCAGGTGGCCGCTTGTTCTATGGTGAAAACTTCAACGGTGAAATACGGTCTTTCACTCTATACTCCAACGGTGATACGCTCGCACAACAGAAAATTGCTTCCAACAAGATTAAAGACCCAAAAATCGGCAGGTACATAAGCCTTCCATTTTCATGGCTGGATTACGGAATGATGGCTTCCGTCATTCCTTCTGGCTTACCGGATCATCGGACTCACCCCTCTCGGTGAAATTTGGAGAATTGCACAAATCTTTTTTCTTGACTTCCCTAACTCTGGTTTAATTGTACCATATATTTACCGGTTGTCAAGGGGGGATTTGAAATTTCCCACAAATTTTTTGCAGACGGCCTGCGGCGCGGCAGAGGGAAGAGAAAGCGTAAGATTCACGGGGCATTTTTTGAACAAGACCGGGATGCTGTCCATTGACGCAGAGGGAGCAAAGGCGTATCATGGAAGAAAGTGGAAAAGGACTTTCCTGCGGCGCTTCCGTTTGCGGCCGCCGCATTTGCGGCAATCAAAACAGGGCGATAAAGGCCCGGGTCTCGTCGTTGAGTTCAGAGCCCCGGTTCCACACCAGAAAGGCCCGGCTCAACAGGGCGGGGCAGTCGATGCGTTTGACCAGGAGCTTGGGGTTGCTGTTCTGGAGGGCGGAGGAATAGGGCGCGATGGCGATGCCGATGCCGGAACTTGCCCAACTCAGGGAGGAGGCCAGCTCGTCGTTCTGGCAGACAATGTTGGGGATAAATCCCTTTTTCCGGCAGGCGTTTACCAGCATGTCCCGGTACCGCCGGTGGGTGATGATGGGCTTGCCCCGGAGGGACTCCAGACCGATCACCGGGGAATCCGGCTCCTCAAAGAAGTGGGGATAGCCCACGGCGGTAAAGTAGTCCGCCGCGTCATACCCCAGGGAATTGTCCCGGATGGGCACGGTGTGGTAGGCGGAGGCGTTGAAGGGCTCCCGAATGATGCCCAGTTCCACCACCCGCTCGGAGAGATGGTTCTGGATGGTGGTGGTGCTGCCCTCGAAGATCTGGAACTCCACATGGGGGTAGCTCTTGGTAAAGGCGAGGATTTTCTCCGGCAGGAGCCGGGTGCACACGGAGGAAATGGTGCCGATGTGGATTGTGGTGCGGCGTTCCGTGGTGAGGTTCTGCACGTCCTGAACGGAGTCGTTGACCAGGTCCAAAATCGCCCGCGCCCGCTCCCGGAGGAGCTGCCCCGCCTCGGTGATGACCAGGTTCTTCTTTTCCCGGCTGAACAGCTGTACTCCCAGCTCCTCTTCCAGCGCCTTGAGCTGCAAACTCAGGGGCGGCTGGGAGATGTTCAGAGTCTGGGCGGCGCGGGTTACACTGCCGGTGTCGGCAATGGCCAGGAAGTATTCCAGCTGTTTTAGCGTCATTCCACAAACACAACCTTTCTATTTGGGCATATTTCAATATAATAGATACAAAAAAAATATACAACGCGACGAAAAAAGTAAGGAAAACGTATTTGAAAAATAGATCAAAAAAGTGTACTCTATATATGAGCGATGTATGGGCCAGAATGGTACCCCCCAGTAGGCAGCGGGAAATTGTATGCAAGAACTACAGCGCTGATCTGGAGAAAGGCGGGTGCTGTTTGTGTACATTTAACAAATATTAAACATTCGCATCCATACAAACATTATATCGTCGTAGTCCAACGAATTCAAGTATAATATCGAAGTACATGCTAGGAGTTGATTGAGAAATGTATGCGATTAACCCGGAAGTCTGTAAGAAATGCAAGATCTGCGTAAAGAACTGTCCCATCGGCGCCATCGAGGCCGGCGAGGAAAAGGGAGAGAAGTTTGTCCGCATTACGGACCGGTGCGTGGAGTGCAATATCTGCCGCCGGGTCTGCCCCTTCGGCGCCATTGAGACCGATCACCAGGCGGAGGGGACCATCCAGTGCTCTTCCTGCTCCGTCCAGTGCAAGATCCCCGTGGGCTCCACCGGCGCCTGCAAGCGCTATACCAACGAGGGCGGCAAGCTGGTGCGCAACCGCGCCCTTGTGGTGGAGGGCAAGCCCCAGGTCACCCACGACCACCGGCTGGATACCCCCATCATCACCGCCGTGGGCGCCGGCACCAACTATCCCTGCATCCGTCCGGCCCCCCACATCGTCTGCGAGAAGCGGGACGGCGTGGACGTGGTCACCACCGTCACCGAGGCGCCCCTGAGCTACAGCGGCGTGCTGGTGAAGCTGGATACCAACACCTATATCGGCGAGGAGGGCGCCACCGTCTACTGCGAGGGCAAGCCCGTGGGTATGGTCCAGACCGAGGAATACGGCTCCAAGATGATCTATGTGGGCGGCGCCAACCGGCTCACCGCCAAGGACGGCGGCTTTGCCACCGCCCGGACC
Source organism: uncultured Oscillospiraceae bacterium (assembly GCA_944383185.1). GTDB lineage: Bacteria > Bacillota > Clostridia > Oscillospirales > Oscillospiraceae > CALWOS01. The sequence goes on along the minus strand of CALWOS010000003.1, from coordinate 18,595 downwards.
ATCGTGGCCCTGGCCAACGGCGAGGAAGTGGAGCTCACCGTCAAGACCGAGGACAAGAAGAACATCAAGATCCGCTGCCAGCAGGGTAAGGCCCCCGTCATCAACGGCGTGGAGGAGACCACCATGCGCATCGGCTGCGGCAGCGCTACCATCGGCCTGCTGGCGGACATCATGAAGGAAGGCGTGGATGAGTGCATCGTCATCGACCACCATGTCACGGGCCTGTTCAGTGAGCACCTGGCCGGCCGGGAGGTGGGCATGACCTGGAGCGGCGTCATCCCCAACGCCACCAAGAGCACCGTGGGCCGGTACTTCGGCGGCCACGGAGACGGCATCGGCGGCACCGTGCTGCAGACCCCCCGGGACGCCATCAAGAGCGTGGATATGTCCGTGGCCCACGCGGGGATGACCATTCTGGTGACCAACACCACCGGCGAGATCGCCTCCCTCTTTGAGGTCCAGGCCGACGGCGACGTCAAGGAGATCCCCATGACCGAGAAGGCACAGAAGGTGGCCGACGCCATCCGGGAGAACTGCCAGCGGTCCACCACCAGCGTCCTCTACTGCGGCGGCACCGGCGGCTCCGCCCGGGGCGGCGTGTGCAAGCACCCGGTGAAGATTACCGAGGCCGTCCACGAGGGCAAGGCTGTCCTCACCATCGGCGGCGCCCCCGCCTTTGTGTACCCCGGCGGCGGCATCAACTTCATCGTGGATACGGACAAGGTGGTCAACAAGGCCTTTACCTGGGTGCCCACCCCCGCCACTGTGGCCCCGGTGGAGTACACGATGACCAAGGAAGATTATGAGAAGATGGGCGGCCACATGGACCAGATCAAGAATGTGGAGGACTTCCCGGAGTATCAAAAGAAGTGAGTGAATTTCTCCAGGCGCTGCCGGACGGGCGGGTGTTTGTGGACTATGGACCCACGTCCATGGTGATCACAGCCCGCCGCGCCGGCGCCCCCTGCCCGGAGCTGGCGGAGGCCGCGTTTCCTCTGATCCAGAGCAGCCTGGAAGAGATTGCCCAGGCCCTGCCCATCCTCCGGCAGTACCCAAAGGATGGAGACTTTTCCGCCCTGGAGGGGCTGCCCAGGGTAATGGCGGAGGCGGTTCTCTCCACTGGAGAGCCGACGCTCACCCCCATGGCGGCTGTGGCCGGCGCGGTGGCGGACGCAGTGGCGGACTGGATTTTCGCCCGTGGCGCGGACCTGGTGGCCGTCAACAACGGCGGCGACGTGGCCCTGCGTTTGGCGGAAGGGCAGCAGCTCCGCATGGGTATCTTGCCTGACCTGGACGGCGGCGGCATCTCCCGGATTGTGACACTCCGGGCGGAGGACGGCGTCGGCGGCGTGTGTACCAGCGGCCAGGGCGGGCGGAGCCTTACCCGGGGCGTGGCCAGCGCCGTGACGGTGTTTTCCAGGCGCTGCGCCCTGGCGGACGCCTGCGCCACCCACATCGCCAACTGCTCTTATATCGATTCCCCCCGGGTCCGTGTCTGCCCGGCCGGAGAGCTGGAACCGGACAGTGATATCGCCGAACTTACTGTTGTGGCGGCGGTGGCCCCTCTTACCGGGGAGGAGAAAGCTCGGGCGGCGGCCCAGGCGATGGCGGAAGCGGCCCGGCAGCATGGGAGAGGCAACCTCCTGTGGTGCGCGGCTGACATACAAGGCTTCCGGATGCAGTGGCCGGAAGAGCGGTTTCCTGAGGCATAAGCATAAGAAATCTGAGCGGAAATATTTTTATACATTGTGCGAGGAGGAGTTTATCATGAAAATCGGATTTATCGGCGTTGGCAACATGGGCAAGCCCATGGCCCGGAACCTGCTGAAGGCGGGCTACAGCGTGTCCGTGTACGACTTGATGGAGGCCAACGTCAACGAACTGGCCGCCGAAGGCGCGATCCCCTGCAAGACCAATCTGGAGCTGGCCGCCTCTGTGGACGTCATTTTTGCCTCCCTGCCCAACGCGGCCATCGTGGCCAGCGTCATGGCCGGGCCCAGCGGCGTCATCTCCGCCTGCAAGCCTGGCGCCACCATCATCGACATGAGCAGCGTCTCCCCGTCTTCCACCCGGAAGATGGCCAAGCTGGCCACCGATAAGGGCGTGAACTATGTGGATGCCCCTGTGAGCGGCGGTACCGCCGGCGCGGCCGCCGGTACCCTGACTATCATGGTGGGTGCGGATGACGCGGTCTTTGAGAAAATCAAGCCCATCCTGGAAGTCATCGGCAAGAACATCTACCATGTGGGCGGCACCGGCCTTGGCGACGCCATCAAGATCGTCAACAACCTGCTCCTGGGCTGCAACATGGTGTCTCTGGCCGAGGCGCTGGTGCTGGGCGCCAAGTGCGGACTGAAGCCCGAGACCATGCGGGACATCATCAGCGTTTCCTCCGGCAACAGCTATGCCCTGGGCGCCAAGCTGGACAAGTTCATCATGGCCGGGGATTTCTCCGGCGGTTTCATGACCGACCTGCAGTACAAGGACTTGGGCCTGGCCCTGGAGTCCGCCAAGGAAGTGGCCATGCCCCTGCCCATGACCGCCGTGGCCACCGAGGTGTTTGAAATGGCCCGCGCCGCCGGCTTGGGCCGTGAGGACATGTCCTCCGTCATCAAGGTCTGGGAGCAGCTCTGCGGGGTGGAGATCCGCAAGGGCGAGTAAGAGGAGAGACGGCGGCTTTTGCCGCTGGAGAGGAGAACCGTGACATGAGAGAATTTGACTTCTATTCCCCCACGTCCGTGCCCGAGGCGCTGGAACTGCTGCGCAAGTACAAGGACAGCAACGCCATCGTCGCCGGGGGGACGGACATCGTCATCGAACTCAATGAGCGTAAACATACCCCCAAGGTGGTCATCGACATCAAGCGCCTCAAGGAGCTGGAGTACATCCGCTTTGAGGACGGCCTGGTGAAGATCGGCGCCCTCACCAGCCATGCCGCGATCGCGGCAGATCCCCGCATCGCAGAGCGGACCCGCGTCTTGCATACCGCCTGCGCGGAAGTGGGATCCCCCCAGATCCGGAACCTGGGCACCATCGGCGGCAACCTGAGCACGGCCTCCGTGGCCGGCGACGGCGTGGCGGCCATGGTGACCTTGGACGCGTCCGTGGTGCTCCGCAGCAAGGACGGCGAGCGGACCATGAAGCTTGTGGACTTCCTTAACGGCGAGGGCTATGACAAGCGCAATGCCCTGCAGTCCGACGAGCTTATGACCGAGGTGTTCTTCACCGAACCCGACGCCCACACCGCCACCGCGTTTTACAAACTGGCCAAGCGCAAGAGCCTGGCTATCAGCGTCATCGGCGGCGGCATGCGCTGCAGCGTGGACGATGCCGGCGTGGTTACCGCCATTTCCCTCCGGGGCGGCTGCCTGGGCCGCTATCCCCTGCAGTTCAAGGCCGCGGAGGAGCATGTCCTGGGCAAGAAGTTGAGCCTGGAGCTGCTCCGGGAGACTTTGCCCATGATGCATGACCTGGTGCTGGATCTCAACCGCAACCGTCCCTGGTCCGTATTTTATAAGAAGGAGAGCGTCCAGGGCGTGTTCAACAAGCTGTTCGTGGACATCCTCGCACAGCTGAATATGGAGGTGGGCGCATGAACAAGATCAAGATCACCTGCACGGTGAACGGCGAGGCCGTATGCCGGGAGGTATATCCCAACCAGCGCCTGCTGGACTTCCTGCGGGAAGAGCTGGGCCTCACCAGCGTGAAGGAAGGCTGCGGCGAGGGCGAGTGCGGCGCTTGCACCGTCATCTTTAACGGCGAGCCCGTCACCAGCTGCTGCATGTTGGCCGGTCAGGCCGAGGGCGCGGATATCGTGACCCTGGAAGGCCTGAGCAAGAACGGGGAAATGGACAAGATCCAGAAGGCGTTTATCGAGGTGGGCGCCGTCCAGTGCGGCTTCTGCACCCCGGGCATGGTCCTCACGGCCAAGGCCCTTTTGGACAAAAACCCGCACCCCACCATGGACGAGATCAAGCTGGCCATGTCCGGCAACCTCTGCCGCTGCACCGGCTATGCCAAGATCCACCAGGCCGTCGCCAAGGCGGCGGCGGAATAAGAAGGGGGGCGCGCGAATATGAACAATTATTCCGTTCTGGGCAAGAGCGAGATCAAGGTGGATGCCGTGGAAAAAGTCCTGGGCACCGCCAAGTTCGCCGCGGACTACACCATGCCCAACATGCTGTGGGGCGGCGTGTTCCGCAGCACGGTCCCCCACGCTTATATCAAGAAACTGAACCTGGAGAAGGCCCGGGCCCTGCCCGGCGTGGCCTGTGTCCTGGACCATACCGCCATCCCCGGCGGCAACCGCTTCGGCATCATCATCAAGGATGAGCCCTGCCTGGTGGACGACAAGGTCCGCCGCTATGGCGACGCCATCGCTGTGGTGGCCGCCGAGACCAAGGAGCTGGTCCACGAGGCCCTGGAGCTCATCGAGGTGGAGTATGAGGAACTCGAACCCATCTTCACGGTTGAGCGTGCCATGGAAGAGGACGCTCCCAAGATTCACGGCGATTCGAATGTCCACGCCAAGAAGTTCCTGAATTTCGGCGATGTGGACGCCGCCTGGGATAAGTGCGATATCATCATTGAGAACACCTATTCCACCCACCGGCTCAGCCACATGTTCATCGAGCCGGACGCCGGCATCTCTTACTACGATGACCAGGGCCTGCTCACCGTCATTGCATCCACGCAGAACCCCCACTATGACCGGGGCGAAGTGGCCGTGATGCTGGGCATTCCCGCCAACCAGGTCCGTGTGAAGCAGGCCGCCACCGGCGGCGGCTTCGGCGGCAAGCTGGACATCGGCGTGCAGCTCCACTGCGCGCTGCTGACCTACTACACCAAGCGGCCTGTGAAGATTGTCCGGGATCGCCGGGAGTCCACCATGGTCTCCGCCAAACGACACCCCATCACCATGCACGCCAAGACCGGCGCCACCAAGGACGGCAAGCTGGTCGCCGTGGACGTGGATATGGTCAGCGACTCCGGCGCCTATGCCTCCTATGGTCCCGCCGTCATCGGGCGTGCCCCGGTGCACATCGCCGGGCCCTATGAGTGCCCCAATGTCCGGTGCAGCGCGGTGTTCTACTACACCAACAGCCCCATGGCCGGCGCCTTCCGCGGCTTCGGCGTACCCCAGGCGGCCGTCTGCCACGAGGGGCAGATGAACGCCCTGGCCCGCGCCTTGAACATGGATCCCATCGAGATCCGGCTGAAGAATGCCCATAAGGTGGGGACCGTGATTCCCACAGGGCAGAAGCTCACAGAGAGCGTCGGCTTCGCGGACACGCTGAAGATGGCGGCAGCCAAGGCTGCCGAGGTTATGTAAGGAGGCGGCAGGCATGAAGAAAAGAGGAAGAGGCGTTGGCTGCATGTGGTATGGCGTGGGCAACACCGGCCTGCCCAACCCCGCCGCCGCCTTTGTGGAAGTGCTGGGCGATACCAGCGTGAACCTGATGGTGGGCTGCGCCGATATCGGCCAGGGTTCCTCCACCGTTATGGCCCAGATCGCCGCGGAGACCCTGGGCCTGAGCTATGAGAACATCCATGTGACCTGGGCAGACACCGCCGTCACCCCTGAGGGCGGCGCCACCTCCGCCAGCCGGCAGACCTTTATCTCCGGCAACGCGGTGAAAAATGCCTGCTTGGACGCCATGGGCGAACTCAAGCGTACCGCCGCGGAAAAGCTGGAGGTCCCCGAGGAGGACCTGATCTTCCGGGACCGGATGATCTACAGCGCCAAGGACGAGAGCAAGAAGATGACCTACCCCGAGCTCATGGGGGCCATGAAGTACTATGGCCGCCTGGCCGTGGGCGCGGGTTACTACAACCCCAAAACCACTTATCTGAACCCCGCCGATATGTCCGGCGTCCCCTATGAGGTCTATTCCTACGCCACCACCATCTGCGAGGTGGACGTGGATACCGAGACCGGCGAGGTGGATGTGCTGAAGGTGGTTTCCGCCCATGACGTGGGCACGCCCATCAACGAGACCATGGTGGAAGGCCAGATCGAAGGCGGCGTAGCCATGGGCGAGGGCTTTGTCCTTTTCGAGAACATCGAGGTGGACGGCAAGACCGGCGCCATCAAGAACCCCATCTTCTCCAAGTACATCATCCCCAGCAACATGGATGTGCCGGAGATCTACCCCGTTGTGGTGAGCAGCGAGGGCGACGCGGGTCCCTTCGGGGCCAAGGGCGTGGGCGAACCCGCCCTGATCCCCATGATCCCCGCGGTCACCGCCGCGGTGGAGGACGCCATTGGCTGCCGTTTCACCCATCTGCCCATTTTCCCCAAGGACATCGTGGCCGCCGTCAAGGCCAAAGAGGCGGAGGAGGCCGCGAAGTAAACAGAAAACGCCAGTTCCCAAGGAAGACATATCAGGCCGTTTTCGCCGGGGCTTAAGCCCCGGCGGGAGCGGACGCCGATCCGCCCGTGCGACGCGGGATCTCCCCTGTAATGATTGCTTTTTATAACTCAATCCAATTCATACACCAAAAAAGGAGGAGAAATTCGTGAGCGAAACCAAGGAACTGACCGGCATTAAAAAGTATTTCGCAGAGCAGAACATCTCCATCACCTATCAGCGCATCTTTATTGATGGCCTTGGCGGCATGGCCCACGGTCTGTTTGCCTCCCTGCTGATTGGTACGATTCTCAACACCATTGGCACCTATATCTTTGACATCACCTACTCCGTGTGGGGTCAGGACATCGCGCTGCTGGCAAACTGCAATACCTACGCCTCTGCGATCCAGGGCGCCTGCATGGCCACCGCCATTGCTTACAACATGAAGGCACCTCCCTTTGTGCTGTATTCTGTCCTGACCGTTGGTTATTCTACCAACGCCCTGGGCGGCGCCGGCGGCCCCCTGGCCGTGTTCTTCGTGACCGTGATCGCGGTCTTCCTGGGCAAGCTGGTCTCCAAGCGCACCCCGGTGGACCTGATCGTCACCCCCGCCGTCACCATCATCGGCGGTGTAGCCATTGCCACCTTCCTGGCTCCCCCCATCGGGCAGGCCGCCGTGTGGCTGGGCGACATGGTCATGCTGGCTACCAACATGCAGCCCTTCATCATGGGCATCATCGTGTCTGCGGCCATGGGCATCATCCTCACCCTGCCCATCAGCTCCGCCGCCATCTGTGCCGCGCTGGGTCTTGTGGGCCTTGCCGGCGGCGCCGCCACGGCGGGCTGCTGCGCCCACATGGTCGGCTTTGCCGTCGCCTCCTTCCGCGAGAACGGCGTCAACGGCCTGACCGCCCAGGGCCTCGGCACCTCCATGCTCCAGGTTCCCAACCTGATGCGCAAGCCCATCCTGTGGATGCCTGCGGTTGTCGCTTCCGTTGTGAACGGCCCCGTCGCCACCTGCATCTTCAAGCTGAAGATGAACGGCGCCCCCGTTTCCTCCGGTATGGGCACCAGCGGCCTGGTGGGCCCCATCGGTGTCATCACCGGCTGGTATGGCCCCTCTGAGAACGCGTTGGCCATGGGCGAGACTGTCTACTCCCCCGGCGTGTTTGACTGGGTCGGCCTGATCATTGTCGCCTTTGTCATCCCCGCTGTCTTCGCTTGGCTCACCTCTGAGCTCATGCGCAAGAAGGGCTTGATTGTGGGCGATGACTTCAAGCTGAACCTGTAAAGGAAAGAAGTCTGGCAACATAAACCCGGGGCCGTCCCGATAACGGCCCCGGGGCAGGGGAAAGAGAAACGGCCCTTGTACTTCGAATATCGGCAGGATTGGTTTTGAGTTATAATTTATACCAATGACCCGGGAGGCCGCCTTCGGCTTCCGGAAGCGGCTTCCCGGTCTGAGCCTCTGGGAGAAGCTCCCCCTCTGTGCAAATGGGCGGTACGGCCCGATAAATCCGTTAACTTTCCGCGTAAAGCGGTAGAATAGGAGATGTTATTCATGGCAAAACTCATCATCAAGAACATCGGCAAGATCGTCTCCGGTGACATCGACAAGCCTGTTCTGGAGGGCAGCGTGATCGTTGTCGAGGACAACCTCATCTCCGCCATCGGCGGCGAGGAGCTCCTTGCCAATGCCGGTGACGCCACCGTTGTGGATGCCAACGGCACTACTGTTACGCCGGGCCTGTGGGATTCCCACGTCCATCTTACCTCCGGCGACTATGGTACCCGGCAGAAGACCGTGGGCTTCATTGAGAGCGCCAAAAACGGCGGCGTGACCACTATGATCTCCGCCGGAGAGTGCCACACCCCCGGCCGGCCCAAGGATCCCTCCGGCACGAAGGCCCTGGCCATCGTGGGCCACAAGAGCTTCAAGAACGCGCCTCCCGCCGGCGTGAAGTGCGAGGGCGGCGCCCTGATCCTGGAGAAGGGCCTGGTGGAAAAGGACTTCGAGGATCTGTCCAAGGAAGGCGTTTGGATCGTTGGCGAGATCGGCCTGGGCAGCGTGAACAACCCCGAGCTGGCAGCTCCCATGGTGGAGTGGGCTCACAAGTATGGCTTCAAGGGCGAGATGCACACCGGCGGAACCTCCATCCCCGGCAGCTCCACTGTGACTGCGGATGATGTTATCAAGACCAAGCCCGACGTGGTCTCCCACATCAACGGCGGCCCCACCGCCATCCCCACTCATGAGGTGGACCGGATCATGGACGAGACCAGCTTCGCCATGGAGATCGTCCAGTGCGGCAACCCGAAGGTGGCCGATTACGTGCTGCGCCGCGCCACGGAGAAGGGCCAGCTGGGCCGCATTATCTTTGGTAACGATGCGCCCTCCGGCACCGGCATTATCCCCCTGGGCATCATGCGGAACATTTCTTTCGCGGCCTCTATGAGCGGCATCGCCCCTGAGGTCGCCGTGGCCATGGCCACCGGCAACACCGCCAAGGTATATGACCGCCTGAACCGCGGCACCATCGCCGTGGGCAAGGAGGCCGACCTGCTGATCATGGATGCCCCCATGGGCTCCGTTGCGGATGACGCTATGGGCGCTTTTGCCGCCGGCGATATCCCGGGCCTGACCTATGTCATCATCGATGGCAAGATCCTGGTGAAGAAGAGCAGCAACACCCCCCCTGCCAAGAGAAAGCCCTGCTGAGTCCCCGTACTTTGTCCCGGACTTAGGATCGCAAATACATTTCATTAGGAGGAATTTATCATGAAAGAGCCCCAAATCCGCAAGATCGTGACCAATGTGGAAGAGATCTACACCGAGGGCGGCGCTGGTGTCCCCGTGGAGAACGGCGATAAGAAGTGCCTGAAGACCGTGTCTGTGGCCGCCGTCATCAAGAACCCCTATGCGGGCAAGTGGGTCGAGGATCTGAGCGAGCTGACCGAGTACGGCGAGTACCTGGGCGATCTGCTGACCCGCAAGGGCGCGGAGATCCTGGGCGCCGAGAATGTGGAGAGCTATGGCAAGGGCTGCATCGTCGGCGTGGACGGCGAGCTGGAGCACTCCTCCGCCATGCTGCACCCCAAGGCTGGCAAGACCATCCGCGCGGCCATCGGCGGCGGCAAGTCCATCATCCCCTCCAATGAGAAGGTCGCCGGCGTGGGCGCCTCCCTGGATGTCTCCATCCACTACAAGGATGCCGCTTTCGTGCGTACCCACTACGGCTCCATCGAGGTCCGTGTGCCCGACGCCCCCAAGGCTGACGAGATCGTCATGGCCGTTGTCCTGAGCGACGGCGGACGGCCCCATGCCACTGTGAACGGCGCCGGCCGGATCGGCGGCCTGCAGAAGAGCGAGGCCAAGTGCGAGGACGGCCTGCGCTAACCGCGCAGCCCTTCCAACACAAACAGCAAAAGCGGGCAGACGCTTTCGGGCGCCTGCCCGCTTCTTCAATTTCCGGTATTTGCCTGAAGAAATTGCCAGAAATGAGAAATATTTGTTGCAGATTTGGAGAAAATTTGTTATACTTACCAATGTACAACCCTGTTTTTACTCCACGGGAACAGGGAGGTAAAAACTCTTGGATGGGAGGTTTGCCGGGTGGAAAAACTCACCTTACGCAGTCAGTTCCGACTTTTTGGTGAGGGAAAGGCCTTTGGCCCGGGGATAGCGGAGCTGTTGGAGGGAATTATCCGCACCGGTTCCCTGCGCCAGAGCGCCATGGCCATGGATATGAGCTATAACAAGGCCTGGAGCGTTTTGCGCCAAAGCGAGGCAAATCTGGGTATTCAGCTGGTGGAACGCATCATGGGCGGCGCCGGAGGCGGGGGATCCCGCCTGACGCCGGAGGGGCTGGAGTTTCTCCAGCGTTACCGGAATTTCTGTGCGGAGGCAAACGCCTGTCTGAACCGGCTGGCGGAACAGTACTTCGGAGGTGGTGATGGGCAGTGAGTACGGCGCTGGTGCTGCTGGCGGCGGGCCTGTCCCGGCGGATGGGCCAGGATAAGCTGCTGATGAAGCGGCATGGAAAGCCGCTGTACCGCTTTTCCCTGGAGCTGATGGGGAGCTTTCCCGACACCTCCCGCCTTGTAGTGAGCAACATTGGTGAGATCATTGACGCTGCCCAGGCCTTGGGTTTCCATACCATCGGCAATCCCCTGGCAGCCCAGGGGATGGGGACTTCCGTGGCGGCGGCAACCGCCTGTCTCCGGGAGGAGCGGGCTGTGTTCCTCAATGCAGACCAGCCCTACTTCACCGCGGGCTGTCTGGCGCTGCTCCTGGCCTGCGCCCAGGAGACGGACGCCATTGTGGTGCCCCGGGTCCAGGGCCTGCCCAAGTCCCCCTGCGTTTTCCCCCGGCGCTTTTATCCGGATCTGATGATGCTTGAGGGGGACCAGGGAGGCCGGGCGGTATACCAGCTCTACCCGGAAGAAGTCCACTATCTGGATTTCCCCGACCCACGGCCTTTTCAGGACTTTGACACGCCGGAAGACTGGGCCCGCGATGGATGGGATACATAGAGGGAGGAAAAAAGAGACATGCTTGGCATGTCTCTTTTTTCCGCATGGCTTATTTCCGCTCCTGGTTCAGAATCGAACCGTCGGGAGCGATGGTGATGACCGTGAGGGGACAGCTGTGGCCGGAGGCGGCCAGGGCCTTTTCCACCATGTAGGGCAAGCCGCCGCAGCAGGGGACCTGCATCCGGGTGACGGTGATGCTCTTGGGAGCGGCGGCGCGGAAGATATCGGCCAGCTTTTCGCTGTAGTCCGTACCGTCCAGCTTGGGGCAGGCAATGAGCACGGCCCGGCCGCGGATGTAGTCCCGATGGAAACTGCCTCTGGCAAAGGCGGTGCAGTCCGCGGCGATAAGGAGTTCCGCGTCCCGGAGCCAGGGAGCGTTCACGGCGCAGAGCTTGAGCTGTACGGGCCAGTTTGTAAGTTCCGAGGGCTGGGGTGCGGCCGCTTCTTGGGCGGGGCGGGTTTTCAGGTGGCGCTTGACCGCTGCGGCGTCATAGGCCGGGGCCTCCCGTTCCGCAAAGGAAATGGCCCCGGTGGGGCAGGCGGGGAGACAGTCCCCCAGGCCGTCGCAATAGTCCTCCCGGAGAAGGCGGGCCTTTCCGTCCACAATGGCGATGGCCCCCTCATGGCAGGCTCCGGCGCACAGGCCGCAGCCGTTGCACCGGGCGGTATCGATGCAGATGAGTTTTCGCTTCACGCGCTTTTCGCCTCCTTTTGACGGCGGGGCGCGGCCACCAGTTTTTCGTAGAGTTCATCGCCGACGCACTGCCGGGCATATTCGCACCACTGGATGCAGCTCTGCATGTCGTTGTAAGCTACAAAGCCGCAGCTCTCGCAGCGGGTGGTCACGTCCGTGGTGAAGGTCTCGATGACCCCGCCGCAGACAGGACAGGTTTTTTCCCGGAGGCCTGGGGTCTTGAGCCGGACAGAGCCGGGACAGCCGGAAAATACGGACATATGCCACACTTCCTTTCTTGACTTCTCTGGGGGCAGTATACTATAATGGGCACAGAAAAGCAGTTGGATTTGCAACGAGCTATTTCCGGAGAAGGAGGCGGCGGGCCGTGGATGAGACATATCTGCCAGTGCTGGAGCAGTCGGAACTCTTTGTCGGATGCAGCCGGGAGGAAATCTCCGCTATGCTCAGTTGCCTGCATCCCCGCCTGCAGCGGTATCAGCGCGAGGACACGGTGCACTCCAGCGGTACACGGGTCCATGCGGTTGGCCTGGTGCTGCAGGGGGCGGTGCGCATGGAAAAGGAGGACGCCTGGGGCAACCGGAGCATCCTGGGCCTGCGCCAGGTGGGCGTGTGCTTCGGGGCGGTGTTTGCCTGCCTGGAGGAAGAGCCTCTGGGCCACCGGGTGGCCGCGGCGGAGCCGGACACAGTAGTGTTGTTCCTGGAGCTGGCCCAGCTTATCCATACCTGCCCCAACAGCTGCAGCCACCACGACCGGCTGATCCGGAACTACCTGTATCTTCTGGCCCGGGACGCCCTGCAGCTTACCAGGAAGCTGGAACACACCAGCCAGCGCACCACCCGGGGAAAGCTCCTGAGCTACCTCTCGGAGCAGAGCCAGTTGGCGGGGAGTTTGTATTTCACCATTCCCCTGAACCGGCAGGAGCTGGCGGATTACCTGTCCGTGGACCGCAGCGCCATGTCCGCGGAACTCAGCCGGCTGCGGCGGGAGGGATATCTGGACTATGAGCGGAGCCATTTCCGCCTGAAGGAGCAAGGAGGACAACATGCCGAAGCTGCAAGAGATCGCCGCCGCCATTGAGGGCGGCAAGCTGCGGAGCATTGACGCGGCGGTGAACGCCGCCCTGGAGGCCGGGCATACGCCCCAGGAGATCCTGAAAATTATGCACGGCGCTATCACCCGCGTGGGGGAAAAGTTCCAGGAAAACGAGATTTTCGTCTCGGAGATGCTGGTAGCTGCTCTGACCATGAAAAAGGGCGTAAGCGTGTTGCGGCCCCAACTTCATGGAGAGCCCCAGGCCCGGCTGGGCAAGTTCATCCTGGGTACTGTGGAGGGGGATCTCCATGACATTGGGAAGAACCTGGTGGGAATCATGCTGGAGAGCGTGGGCTTTGAGGTGATTGATCTTGGGGTGGATGTGCCCGCGTCTGCGTTTATCCAGGCGATTTTGGAGCACAAGGACTGCAAAATGGTGGGGATTTCCGCCCTGCTGACGACGACATTGGGGGCGATGGAGCGCACAGTAGACGCTATAACCACCGCTGGGCTGCGCAGCCAGGTGAAAATATTTGTGGGCGGCGCCCCGGTGACGGAAGAGATTGCCCGGCGGATGGGCGCGGACGTGTATACACCAGACGCTGCCTCTGCTGCCCGTACAGCCCGGCTCATGGCGATGTAGGTATCTTTGCGGTGCGGATGACGGCACACTGGACAGAGGACAGCTTCTTGATGGGAAATGGCTGCCTGTTTGAAACAGGCAGCCATTTCCCATGCTTTGCGCGTGCAGCGGCGTCCCGCCGCAGGAAACCGCCCGCGCCGGGCAGCCCCTTGTATCAGAGTTTGGAGTCCGCGGCCAGGAGGTCGTCCACCCGGTACAGAAGCAAAAGCCGCAGCCGCTGGTTAGGGTCGTCCAGATCCAGGCTGAACAGCTCGCTCATGCGCTTGGCGTGGTAGATGACGTTGTTCCGGTGCATGCCCAGAATCTTGGCCACATCGGTGTAGCTCCGCTCCAGGCTCAGGAAGAGATAGAGCATCCGGTAGTAGTCCGAGCCGTGGTCCATGTCATGACGGCGGATCTGCTGGAGCACGCCGGGGCTCCGGTCATTGCCGGACAGGAGGCTGTAGACATGGTAGTCCCGGAAGTGGTAGATCCGGTCCCGCCGGCGGCTGGCGTTGCCCAACATCTGTTCCGAGAGGGTGACATGGGCAAAGCGGCGGCCCAGGCTCAAGGCCTCCCGGGCCTGGCGGTAGCTCTCCCGGATGGTGACAAGGCCCGTGAAGCTCTCGCTGATGCCGGCATAGGCCCTGGCTCCGGGGAGGTAGTCCGCCAGAGTGGAGAGAAAATGCTCCCGCCGGGCGCGGCTGCCGCTCAAATCCGGATGGAGGATGATGCTGTTGTTGTAGAGGATCTGGCGCACGTTAGGGAAGATGGAGCTCAGGTTCTGCATGGCATGCTCCAGATACATGGCGCTGCTGCCCTCGTGAATGATCAGCACGGTGCTGTAGTCGGCGGTATAGGTAGGGGGGTAGATGAGGCTGCGCTCCATAATGTCCCGGGGGTTGGAGACCCGGCCCTCAATGATATCGATGATGAAGGAATCGAACTGGCTGCGCATGTAGTCCTCGGTTTCCGCTGCAGGAAGGAGGTAGTAGCGCAGCTTTTCCACAAAGTATTCATAGAGCTGCTTGGTGCCTGGGGAGAGGGCGGTATTTTTATAGAGCATCAGTACGGAAAAGCCCACGGAACCCTCCCGGGAGATGGCGGTGAAGGCCATGGGGGCGCTGTTCAGCTCTCCCGGCTCCAGGATGACGGTTTTCCCCGCGTAATAGTCCGAAGAGAAAAAGCCGGCTTCCTGCATGCGCAGATAGGTGTCCCGAGTGAGGTAGCCCAGCTCCAGCAGCTCCCAGAATACCGGGTCATCCGTCTCCTGCTCCCAGGTGGCGGCGATGGTTTTGAACGAGGTGGAGATGACGGCAATGGGGTTGCCGAAAACCCGGCCACTGATATCCAGGAGCTTTTGCACGCCCTCCCGGCGGCTGATGGACAGCTCCATTTCCTGCCCCCACTGGCGGATGAGGTTCTGGGTGCCCAAGAACTGGTTGAACACATCCGCCACGTCCAAGCTGGTGTGGAGGATGATACAGTTATCCAGCTCAGACGGCGCCTCCGCCGTTTCCGGGCAGATCACCACCAGAGGCGCCTCCCCGGAGCTGCGCCGCAGCTCTTCCACCCGGGCAAAGTACAGATAGCCCGGATCCAGCTTTCCCTCCGCTGGCATGAGCTTGATGCCCTTCACCCACTGATTCCGCTGGCGCAGGCGCAGCTCGGGATTGAGATAGGCCATATAGTCGATGAGCATTTCCATGGGCAGGTCCATTGCCATAGTATCACCTCTGGTGCTATAGATGTTATTTTAATAACGAACAGTACATTGGTATTGTATCACGATTGCTTGTAGTTTTCCACAAGGAAAAATGAAGAACTATACAAGGTTTTTTTGTAAGAATGATACAAGCGCTGTAGAGTCATACAAATGAATGCGGCGAAAAAAAGCATCTCTTTACCGTCGCATAAAGCTGCGTGAGTGGGGGCAGGCGCCATCATCCGCTGATGAATGCTGCAGGGCTGTAAAAATGGCAAGCAACGCAAGCGTGTTCAAGCTTGCGTTGCTTGCCATTTTTGTTTTCTTTCCGGGAACCGGCGCTTTTTGCATAAATGCGTTCCGTGCGGCAGCGCTGCCGTGCTTATCTTTTTTTCTTGTAGTCCATACCCCAATCTTCCATGACCTGAATGATGGGGCGCATAGACTGCCCCAGATCACTCAAGGCATACTCTACGCGGGGCGGTACTTCCGGATATACGGTTCGGGTGATCAGCCCGTCCGCTTCCATAGAGCGCAAACTGTCAGTCAATACTTTTTGACTGATACCTTCCAACGATTTTCTGAGTTCATTGAAACGCCATGGGCGCTGCAGAAGGTTTCTCAAAATCAGTAGCTTCCATTTGCTTCCGATCAATTGTACGGTTGTGGCCACAGGGCATTCCGGCAGTTCCTCTTTTGTCAGCATTCGGATAACCTCTTTCTGTAAGTGCTTTTTTGAATATTACACTCTATTATAATATAATATACCAGTTTGCGCAAGGGAATGTGACAGGTCACAAAATGGTGACTTAGTAATAGATTTGTGTGTACTTTTTTTCTCCGTTTCCACTCGTTACAATAAAATCAAGGAACAAAAAATGTTCCGAAAACGAAATGGAGGTAATGAAAAATGGCACTTTCAAACTTAGCTGGTTGGAGTGAAAAATCTGCTGCCTGCGGTACAGCCTGCGGCGCTGGCGACAAGCCGGAGGAAAAGCCCACTGCTTGCGGCACAGCCTGCGGCGCCGGCGACAAGCCGGAGGAGAAGCCCGCCGCTTGCGGCACAGCCTGCGGCGCTGGCGGCAAGTAAGCTGTGTTCTTTCACCGGCCCCCGGCAGCGGCCCACTGCCGGGGGCAATTTCAAAACCACCCGGCTTTACCGGCTGCGATAGATATTCCATAATGACCGAGGAAAACAAAATGAAAGAATACTTTGCCTTTCAATGGCACATTACAGACGAATGCGACCAGCGGTGCAAGCACTGTTATATTTTTTCGGAAGATACTTGCAAAAAGCTGGATGCTATGCGTTGGGAACAAATGCAGGATACGTTTTATAATTGCCTTGATTTTTGCAAGGTTTATGACCGCCTGCCGTACTTCTATATCACCGGCGGCGACCCCATTTTGCACCCGGATTTTTGGCGGCTGCTTGCCTTGCTGAAGCAATACGATATTCCTTTTACAATCCTGGGAAATCCATACCATTTGACCGATGCAGTTTGTCAAAGGCTGAAATCCTATGGGTGCCAGAAATACCAGCTCTCTCTGGACGGTATGCGGGAAACCCATGACTGGTTCCGCAAACCGGGTTCCTTTGACTGCACGCTTGAAAAAATAGCTTGTATCAAAGGGGCCGGTATCCGTTCTGTCATCATGACCACCGTATCCGGTGTGAACATCAAAGAGATTCCGGATATTATTGATACGGTTGTCGCTGCGGGCGCTGATGTGTTTGCATTTGCCCGCTATTGTCCAACCAGTGAAGAAAAAGACACTGGGATCACGCCCCAGGAATACCGGAAACTGCTGGACACCTGCTACAAAAAATATCAGAAGTATGAAGCTGAGGGCTGTTCCACATATTTCAACAAGAAAGACCATCTCTGGACGCTTTACGAGCATGAACAGGGAATCTTCAAAATTCCGGAGGACGCGCGGGAAGGCATGATTTATAGCGGCTGCAACTGCGGGAACTGCCACATGACAATTTTGCCCAATGGGGATATTTATGCCTGCCGCCGTGTGCAAAACAGCAAAGTCGGAAATGCGTTCCTTGACCGCCTTGCGGATATCTGGGTTTGCCAAATGGAACAATACCGCGATTACGGAAAATTTGAAAAGTGCTCTCGATGCGAATTGCTGGCATATTGCCGCGGCTGCCCCGCGGTTGCCAGCGGCAGGGACGGGAACTTCTATGCGGCGGACCCGCAGTGCTGGAAAGAGGTGTGACGATGGACGTATTGGAACTGATGAAATACCGGCGTTCCATTCGCAAATATGAGGATAAACAAATCTCCCGCGCCGATCTGGAGAAGATTATGGAAGCCGGACTCTATGCGCCGAACGCCGGCGGAGGGCAGCGGGCAATGATTTGCGCCCTTTATAACAGAGAGCTCTGCGAAAAAATCGGGAGGATGAACGCTGCCAAGTTTAACCGCAAAAACTTAGCCGGGTCTTATGTTTCCAGCGAACAGCCCAGCCTCATTGATGACCCGGCAATGAAAAGCGGCTTTTATGGCGCGCCGACGGTATGCGTGATCTTTGGGCCGCGAAACTTTTTATACAGTATACCGGACGCGTATTGCTGCGCGGAAAACATGGTGCTTGCGGCAACCGAGTTGGGAATTTCGTCTTGCATTGTCGCCAGAGGAGAAGAAACGTTTGACGGTGGGATAGGCGCGGATTTTTTGAAGGAGTGGGAAATTCCGGATCACTACATTGCCCGCTGCTTTGTGTTGCTCGGCTACTGTAAAGGGGATTACCCGGAAATAAAACCCAGAAGAGAGAACCGCACGAAAATAATAGAAGGAAAGGGCCGCTATTAAAGAGTTGCTTTGAAGCAAAGCGCAGGGATGATACGCCTCGTTCCGGGCGTGTGAAAACCGAAAGGCGTGTTTCAGAAAGAAAAAACGCCGGACTTGGTGATACAAACCAAATCCGGCGCTTTTTGCAGCCAATCCCGTCCGGCAGCTGCTGCGGGATCATGGTGTGCTCCTGCTTGCGCTGCCTTATGGGGCCTCGCCTTTGGCGGGACTTTTTTGCGGTAACAGGACGAGACTTATTCCTCAGGGGTCTCCTCTTCAGCGGCGGGCGCTTCCTCCTGGAAGTCCTCCTTGGTGCAGGTGCAGTCCGCGTCCTCCTCCGCTGCGGAGACGACGTTTTCAAACTCCACGTCCACATCCTCGGTGTCCGTGGCCTTCAGACGGGCGATCTCGTCCTCCAGGGCGGAGACGCGGCTCAGGGACAGGGTAACCTCCTGGCACAGCTGGGTGAAGAAGCCGTCGGGGTCGTCCTTATGGGTGTCGTAGTAGAGCTTGCCCAGCTCCAGATAGGCTTTTTTGACGCGGTCCCGCTCGCTGGCAATCTCCATGTTCAGTTTGGCGATCTGGGCGGTGTCTTTGGCCTTGTCCGCCACCGTGGAGGCGACAACCTTGGTCTTTTCTGCCACCGTATTGAGAGATACCAGGACCTTGTCCCGAAGCGCATTGAAGTCTGCCATATTTGATTACCTCCTATTTATGTGTGTTGGGGCATAATGCGGAATGCTGCAAATGCGTGCGCGCAGCTGGATTCCCATGTATTGTAATACAAAGGGGCGTGCTTGTCCAGCCCCGGCAACGTCTTCAGCCGTTGGGGGGGGGAGCGCCCT
>CALWOS010000002.1 GCA_944383185.1 uncultured Oscillospiraceae bacterium | reverse complement strand
ACCGCACATACATTGGGCACAAGATCTTTTCGATCATGAAAATCATTTTCGATTACCCCAAGGCCGCCTACGATGCGCCCTCTATCCAAGCAAAGATACCAGCCATATTCTGTTTCATGATTCAGATAGGCTTCCATACATTCAAGATAAGCCTTTTGCGGCACTCCCCATTTGTCATGAAACCATGCAGCAGCTTTTTCTTTCCATTCCGGCTTTTGTCTTAAAGTAGCATAAGTGTAATCGTTCATATTTGCCTCTTCACATTTTCCGATCAAGATTTCATACATTTCGACGGCACAGGTTCTCCATTCAGCGGAACGGACACCAGGAGGCGAAACCGCCCTTGCCCTGCTCCCGCTTCCAGGCTGCCGCCGCAGCGCTCGGCGATCTCCCGCATGCCGGGGATGCCAAAACCGTGGGCGGTCTTGTCCGCCTTGGTGGTGGAGAGGTCTCCCACCGGTTCCCTGGCCGTGGGGTTTTCCACCCGGAGCATCAAAAGTCCCTTGTCCACCCGGCAGCGGAGCAGCACCCAGGGGTCGGCGCAGCCCCGGACGCCCTCTTTCGCGTTGTCCAGGGCGTTGCCCAAAAGGGCGCACAAGTCTGTTTCCGCCATAGGCAGGGCTGCGGGCAGGGCAACGGCAAACTCCAGCCGGACGCCCTCCCGCTCCAGCTCCTCCGCCTTGGCGGAGAGGACGATGTCGGCCATCTCGTTTTCGCACCAGTGCCGTGGCGCGCGCAGACCCGCCTGGCCGGAAAGCCGCTCCAGGTAGGCCGCGGCGCCGGCGGCGTCTCCCCGCTCCAGAAGGCCCTGGACCGCGGTGAGATGGTTGCGCAGATCGTGGCGCAGCTGCCGGACCTGGACCTCCCGCTGGCGGAACCCCTGGTAATAGACCTCCCGGAGCGAGGCCAGATGTCCGGCGCGCTCCAGCTTCTCATGGTCTGCCAGCACCAGCACCGCCCGGAGCAGAAGCAGGCTGGTCAGCAGCACGATGGGCAGCACCACCATCCCCTGGTTCAGGGAAAGGCGCGCCACCGCATCGGAGTAATACCGCTGATAGGTGAGCAGCACCACCGCCGCCAGGGTACACAGCGGCATGGCCGCAAGCCCCAGGATGAGCCGCCACAAGCGGTCCGACAGGGAAACGGGCTCTGGGGGAAACCGGCACCGGAAAACCAGGTATATCGCCCCCAGGGCCGCCATCCGGGCCAGGCTCGGGAAATAATACCCCCACTGATAGTCTTCCAGAAAGTCACCCAGATACGTGTCCGCGATGGCGCTCACGGACATCATCAGGCAGAACAAAATCGCCGCCACGGCCAGGCGGCCCACCCGGCTGCCCCGGGTAAAGAGGAAAAAGCAGGCGCAGTACACCGGCAGGGTGTAAAGGAGGTTCGGGTCCCCCACCCAGATAATCATACAGCTGCTGATCCCGAACATCAGCACCAGCGCCGCCCGGCACCAGGGCCGCCGGGGCCGGGCAAAGGGGGCGCTCATCCGGAGGAGCAGCCAGCCGTTGAACAGGACGGGCAGGAGGCCCGTCAGGTACCACAAAAGCCGCGCCATCCTCACTCCCCCAGTTCCGCCCGTGTCATGGCCAGAAGCGCCTCCCGCCGGCAGGAGCGGCTGATGGGCAGACGTTCCCCGCTTATGAGCACCGCCTCGCTCCCGTCAAGGCGGTCCACCGCCCCGGCGCGGACCAGATAGCGCTGGTGGACGCGGACAAAGCTCCCGCCCAGCTCCGCGGCCACCGCGTCCAGCTTTCCATAAAAGGTGTAGCGCCGCTCTGCCGTGACGCAGTGCACCTGCCGCCGGTCCGAGGCAAAATACAGAATCTTCTCCATGGGGACGCGGTACTGGGTCTCCCCGCTGCGGCAGACATAGGCCCGATCCCGGTCCAGTTCCCGGTACAGAGCCTCCCGGGCCCGCCCCAGCACCGCGTCCAGCTGCTCCGGCTTGGGGGGCTTGAGAAGATAGCCAAGCGCCCCCACGCTGTAGCCGTCGAACACCTGGTCGGCATAAGCGGTGACAAACACCAGTTGCAACCCCGGGTCCGCGCCGCGGAGCCGCCGGGCGGTCTCCATGCCGCTGAGCTCCCCCATCTCCAGGTCCAGGAACACCAGGTCCAGCTCCCCGGCGTGGCGCTCCAGCCAGCGGAGCAGCCCTTCCCCGGAGGAAAACTCCCAGAACCGGCCCCGGATGCCCTGCCGCTCCAGCGCCCGCTCCAGGGCGGAGCGGAGCGTGAGCCGTGCGTCGTAGATATCGTCACAGATGGCGATGCGCAGCATCGTCCTCCCTCCTTACCTTTCCCGATCCCCGCTGAAAAGCGGGGATTTTTCACCGGCGGGGCGCTTTCCCCACCTCTGCCGGTATTCTACCATACTTCCCCCATCCAGCCAAACCAAACTTGACGGCAAAAGCGCCGATTATGACACGCTTCCTTCCCACCGCGCTGAATTTGTCCTCCCCAGCGCCGGAAATGCCAGCCGCGTTTGCCCTGGAGCCGGAACAGCGGTACGCTGTTTCCAGAGGGAAGTCCGGCGCGGCGGCGT
The DNA here is from genome assembly GCA_944383185.1 of uncultured Oscillospiraceae bacterium. Lineage (GTDB taxonomy): Bacteria > Bacillota > Clostridia > Oscillospirales > Oscillospiraceae > CALWOS01. The sequence continues at coordinate 619 of CALWOS010000002.1, read as the reverse complement.
TTGTCCCACGCCAGCTCCCCATATGAGAAAGGACGGAAGCGCGATGCTGACTGTGGAAAATCTGCACAAATCTTACCAGGTGGGGAAAACCACCTACGAGGTCCTGAAAGGCGTGTCCATCTCCGTACAGCGGGGCGAGTTCGTGGCGGTAATGGGCCCCTCCGGCTCCGGAAAGACCACGCTGCTCAACTGCATCTCCTGCTACATCCCCGCGGACCAGGGGAGCATCCGCCTGGGGGATACGGAGCTCTCCAGACTGGACGAGGCGGCCCTGGCGGAGGTCCGCAACCGGAAGCTGGGCTTTGTGTTCCAGGACTTTCTGCTCCTGGACGGGCTCACCGTCCGGGAAAACATCCTCCTGCCCGCCATCATCGGCGGACAGATCAACGCCCAGACCGAGGCCAGGGGCGACGCCCTGTGCGACGTGTTCGGCATCTCCGGGATCCGGGAAAAATACCCTGCGGAGATCTCCGGCGGGGAAAAGCAGCGCACCGCCGTGGCCCGGGCCCTGATCAACCGCCCGCTGCTGATCCTGGCGGACGAGCCCACGGGGAACCTGGACTCCAAGTCCTCCCGGGCGGTGATACAGGCCTTTGAACAGGCCAAATCCGCCCTGGAG
>CALWOS010000001.1 GCA_944383185.1 uncultured Oscillospiraceae bacterium | reverse complement strand
GGAAGCCGATGTCAGACTCGGGGATGGCGCCCATCTCATAGAGCTCCATGGCGCAGGCCACGGTGGCGCCCATGGTGATGGGGTCGATGCCGTACTGGTTGCACATGAAGTTGGCGTCGCACACCGCGGCTAGGTCGCTCACGCCGCAGTCGGCGCCGAAGGACCAGCCCGCCTCATACTCGGGGCCCTCGCCCTTGGACTTGAAGGGGCCGTCCTTGATCTCCACGGCCCGGCCGCAGCCGATGGAGCAGCCGAAGCAGCCCTTGTTCCGCAGCAGGTACTTGGCCGCCAGGGTCTCGCCGGAGATGTCGTCTGCCAGGTCAAAAACGGAGCCGTCCCGGCCGTTGCACAGCGGCAGGCCGCCGGAGGCGTTGACGATGTTCACCAGGATCTGGGTGCCGTAGGCAGAGAGGCCGGCGCCGGTGACCGGGTGGGCCTTGAGCTTGTCCCGGGCGTCCGTGCAGGCTTCAAAGAAGGCCGCGGGCCGGGCCACGGTGATGGAGCCGGTGCCCCGGACGGCGATGGCCTTGAGCTTCTTGGAGCCCATTACCGCGCCGATGCCGCCGCGGCCGGCAGCCCGGTGCTTGTCGTTCATGATGCCCGCGAAGAGGCAGCCGTTTTCTCCGGTGGGGGCGATACAGGCGATGCGGAACTCGTCCCCCAGCTCTTCTATGAGGGCGTCGGTGGTGTCGTACACGTCCTTGCCCCACAGGTGGGAGGCGTCCCGGAGCTCTACGGCGCCGTCGTTGATGTACAGGTAGACCGGGTGGTCGGAGATGTCCTCAAAGATGATGCCGTCATAGCCGGCGTACTTGAGCTCGGGGCCGAAGTGTCCGCCGGAGTTGGCCGCGCCGATGGTCCCGGTGAGGGGGGCCTTGGCCACGGCGTTGTAGCGCCCGGAGGAGGTGGCGCAGGTGCCGGTGAGGGGGCCGGTCATGAAGACCAGATTATTTCCCGGGCCCAGAGGGTCGCAGTTGGGGTCGCACTCGTCACAGTAGTATTTGGTGCCCAGGCCCCGGGCGCCTACATATTCCTCAGCGTTCTTCCGGTTCAGGGGCTCCTTGATGATGGTGCCCCTGGCCAGATTCACCCGCAGGATGGTTCCCATATATCCGTTGCCCATGGCTCAGACCTCCATTCCCATAGCGGCCACGATCTTGTCCGCCGTCAGTTTTTTCCGCGGGTCCATCCGGTCAGCGTCCTCATAGGTCAGGGCGCCGCCGGGGCAGTAGCGCACGCACTTGGGCTCCCCGCCGCACTGGTCGCACTTGAAGACCTTCCGCAGCCGGGGGGAGTAGGACATGTTACCCAGGGCGCAGGCGCTGGTGCACAGACGGCAGCCGATGCACCGGTCGTAGTTGACGGTGACCACGCCGTCCTCGTTCCGGCTGATGGCATGGACCGGACAGACCTTCATGCAGCTGGCGTCCTCACACTGCTGGCACACCACCGGTACCGCCAGGGTGGCCGCCTCGTACTCCAGTACGGTGATATTGGCCAAGCGGGGGCTGAACTGCTGATAGTGCCCGAAAGAGCACACCAGCTCGCAGGTGCGGCAGCCGATGCATTTTTCGGGCTTGACGACCAATTGTTTCATAGTCTTTTTCCCGTTCCCGGAAGGCCCGGGAGACGGGGACCCACCTCCCAAATTCAAAATTTTCTCTCCCCAGAGCCAGGCGCCCGTGGGAAATGACCTGGGGAGCGCTGGGGAATACCGCTTGTATTTATTTTACAATGCGCGCCGGGCGGAGTAAATCCTCCGGCTGCAAATTGTATATTGCATTTAGGTATGGACTGACTTATAATTTGGGAAAGGAAAACCTGTCTTTATCCGCGATTTCTTGTCAGTTAAGTAAAATATTCTGGCGTGAGATTAGAGGATTTTACCAAGGCCCCGCCGCCGCTCCGGATGCTGCTTATTCCTTCAGGCTATGATTGGCCGGAGCACCGGGCAGACGCCGCGGCGGGTCCGGCCCTTCCGGGGGAGGAGTGCGTCATGACCTTTGACCAGATGCGGTATTTCGTCACCGCTGCCCAGCTGCAGAATCTCTCCAAGGCGGCGGAGGCGCTGCATATCAGCCAGCCCTCCCTGTCCCGGAGCATCGCCCGGCTGGAGGAGGAGCTGGGCACGCCCCTGTTCTGCCGCCAGGGGCGGCGGGTTGTGCTCAATGAGCCGGGCAGCCGGCTCCTCTCCAGCGCCCAGACGATGCTCCGGGAGCTGGACGGCGTCCTGACGCAGCTGCATACCTATGCCGGCGGGGCGGACGCCAGGCTGTCCGTAGGGCTGTGCGGGCCGGACGAGCCGGTCTCCGCCTGCCTGGCCGCATTCTCCGCGGCCCATCCCCAGGTCACATTGGACCTGGACTGCTCCATTGAGGGGAGGGAGCCCCTGGACATCAATCAGTACGACCTGCTCCTCTGTCCTGCCGCCGGGGACTATCAGCGCTTCCGGGGCATCCCCCTCCGGGAGGAGCGCTACCTGCTCGCCGTTCCGGCGCGCCACCCTCTGGCGGAGCGCTCCGGCATCCTGCCCAGGGACCTCGCCGGGCGGCGGTTTGTGTTTCTCCGCCGGGGGCAGATGGGGATCGCGGACCCTTATGACCTCTGCGCCGGGCTCAATTTGGGGCTGCGCACCGTGTGTCTCACCGATGACCGGGAGCAGCACCGGCAGCTGGTGGCGTCCGGCATCGGGCTGGGCTTCGTGCCGGAGGGCTGCGCCGGGCCTTACCGGGCCGATCCGGCGCTCCGCCTGCTCCCCATCCGGGGGGAGAAATTCTGCCGCCGCCTCATGCTCTGCTTCAAGCGGGAAAAGCGTCTCTCCGCTGCCGGGCACACGCTCCGCGCCTTCGTGCTGGACTATTTCCAGTTGAACGGCGCTGACGGTCAAAGCGGGACGGTCTGATACTCCTGCTCCAGCAGGTCCATCCACAGCAGCCGCCCGGCCAGGGGGCTGGGCCGGCCGCACAGGAGCTTGAGCGCCTCCCCCGCCTGGATGGCGGCGCACAGCCCCACAGTGGGGGAGATGCTCCCCTGATCCGCGTGGGCGGGCGTGTCCGCCGGATAGAGCCGCTCCATGAGGCTGCTCTCCGGCAGGACCACCGCCGCCTGGGCGTACCACCCCCGGACGGCCCCGTGGACCAGGGGGATGCCCGCACGGCGGCATGCCCCGGCCAGGATACGTCGGGCCGCCGGACTGTCCAGAGCGTCCAGCGCCAGGTCATGACCGGCAAGGAGCCCGGGGGCGTTTTCCGCCGTGAGAAAGACGGGCAGCGCCTCCACAGTGACCTCCGGATTCACCAGAGCGGCCCGCATGCGGGCCGCTTCCGCTTTGGGCAGGCCCAGGCTGGCCGTGTCGGCCAGGAGCTGGCGGTTTAAGTTGCTGGGGGAGAATACGTCCCCGTCACAGACCGTGATTCGCCCGACCCCCGCCCGGAGCAGATGCTCCAGAAGATAGCCGCCCAGCCCGCCGCAGCCGGCCAGGAACACCCGTCCCTGCCGGAGTCGGCGGCACTCCGCCTCCGTCAGCGGGCCCAGGTTGCGGATATAGCGCTCCTGCATCGCAAAGCCCCCTCATTCCTGTTTCTGGCCTTATTTTACCTGATTGTCCCCCGGTGCGGCAAGCCCGGGGGGCGTGAATTTCAAAAAATTTCCTTGCTATTGAGGAGGAATGCCCCGTGCTCCATGTCAAGACCCCGGACGAGGCCCTGGAGATCATCCGCAGCGCCTTCGTCCCCCTGGACCGCCCCCCGGAGGAAGTCCCCCTCTCCGCCGCTCTGGGGCGTGTGCTGGCCCTGGATGTGACGGCCGATGCCTATGTGCCGGATTTCCACCGCTCCACCGTGGACGGCTATGCCGTCCGGGCCGCGGACACCTTCGGCTGCTCCGATGCCCTGCCCGCCCAGCTCCTTTTGTCCGGCGCGGTGCGGATGGGGGAGGGGGCGGAGCTGTGCGAGGACTACGGGGACGGCACCATCGGCGTCCTCAAAAGCGTGGCGCCGGGGCACAATATGATCTTCCGGGGCGACGACGTGAAGCCGGGGGACCGGGTGCTCCCCGCCGGGCGGCGGCTGGAGCCCCAGGACATCGGCGCCCTGGCCGCCCTGGGGCGGGCGGCCGTGCCGGTGGCGCCCCGCCTCCGGGTGGGGGTCATCTCCACCGGGGACGAGCTGGTGCCGCCGGAGCATGCTCCCGGCCCCGGTCAGGTCCGGGATGTGAACGGCCGGTATCACATAGTTAAAGATATTGGTGTCATTCAATCAATTTTGCCGATAAAGCGGTAGAAGATTTCTACCTCCTGTTCCCGGCTTCCGTCCTCACCTTTGACCGCTTCATGGACAACGATTT